>CAIJLM010000113.1 GCA_903821495.1 uncultured Chthonomonas sp.
CGCCCAACCTCTCCTAGCCCTCAACCCCTGCCCCTTCTCCCAATTCTGGGAGAAGGGGTGAATGCACAGATGGTGGTTTGAGATTAGGAAGTTGGGCGCGTTCTTCTAGGGTGGGTTGCATTGTGCCTCTTTTTCGCGCCTTTCCGCGTTTTTCGCGGTAGAATCGCATTTCGCATCCCCATTTCGCGGTTCATTCCCGCAACCCTGAACTCTTACCTGCGAAACTTGTGGTCACCCCGTAGAGAGTAGTCGGGGTATAATAAATCTCTAAAACAGCCTTAAAGGATACCTTAATGAGTTCTAGCGAGATAACGAGAGAAGAGCATTTCGCTCTACTGGAGACATTTCCAAACCCGCGCCCTGAGCGCGACTACCGGGTGGTGCATATCTGTCCGGAGTTTACCTCCGTCTGCCCCAAGACCGGACAACCCGACTTCGCCACCATCGCCATTGACTATATCCCCGACGAGACCTGCCTAGAGCTAAAGGCGCTGAAACTCTATTTCTTCGCATTTCGACAGCAGGGCATCTTCTACGAAGCGGTCATCAATCGCATTTTAGACGACCTTGTGGAGGCGTGCCAACCGCGCTATATGCAGGTGAAGGGCGACTTCAATGTACGAGGCGGCTTTTCGTCCGTCGTCACAGCCGAGCATAAAAAAGCCTGACGTAGTCGCAAAAAGGCGCGCTATTTCGGCTTGTATTGCATAAATTCGGGCTTCGTGTCGCACAGTATCTCACGTATCGCGGCGCAGTCAGCCTCCGAAAGATACGCGAAATCCGCGCTCTTATCCGTGTTAGAGAGTATCTCCCATAGCCTACGGTAGACATACTCTTTCGCCATTGGAGGGAGCGCGGAGAACTCAGGCGAGTAGATAAGATAGCTACAAGGGCGCTTAAAGAGCCGCTTTTTCAGGTCGAACTCGCGTAGGCTACGCCCTTTGGTATCGGTAATCCCCTGTTTTGCGAAGGCTTCGGTGTACCCGGAGGTTCCGGTTATCGGGCATGGAAACGGCTCCGCTTTATAGAATAGTAGCCCGCGCACAAGAGGCTCGCACACGCTCTTGATTCTACTCAGGGTACTCTCAAGATGACTTCCCGCGGGGCGACCTAACTCCTTATTGAGTTGCGTTTCGTACTGCGTCGCCATGCGAGTATGCCAGTTCGCCCGGGTTATCATGTTATGCAGGTTCACCTGATGCCCTAGCGCCATGAGGGCTACGATGTCGCTATAGGGAGTCAGATAGGGCGAAACATCCACAATTTTGTTTAGTTCCGTCACATTCGCTCCCGCCTCTCTGTCCATCAATACCGTCTCGCCATCGCCCGTCGCCATAGCATTCCCCAGATGCCGCATAAAGCCATGCTTTCCAGTCACGTACCAGCCGCCCCATCTCTCATTGAAAGGACTCTGGTCGGAGGTTAGGAAGGTTCCGGCGCGAAACTCCGGCTGACCATCTAGGCGCGGGTAGACCGAACGCATAATATGCCCCGATACGCCGTTCGTGAGCGAACCGCTATGGCATTGAAGGCACTCATAACTCTGGCGCACGAACTTTGGCTTTGCAACAGGCGTTTGCGGCAAAAGGTAGAAGGTTCCGCCGAGTTGCGGGTCTGTGGTGGATATCTCAAGGAGCGGACTGTCTTGCACAAACCCGATGTAGGTCTGGTCGTTGAAGTAGAGGGCGCGGGGTTGGCGCGGATTGATACGCTCTCTTTGGAGACTTGTCTTCGCGAAGGTGAGTACTTGTGAGGAAGGCGTGATTCGGAGGCTCTTCAGAACGGAGCGGAGGTAGCCGTTTTTCTTGTCGAACTCCAGCTTTACACGCCCCGCATCAATCTCTTTTTGCAGCTGCGCGATAGGGTCTACAGGCTCTGTGTTCAGGTACTGAATAGCGTCTTGTTCCAAATCATCCTGCCCATGCCCTGTCACAACAGCCGCCAAATGCAATAGGGTGGTAAGGTGAGCGAGAACGCTCCATCAAAAAGTTTTTTGTCTGTTATTCATAGCG
>CAIJLM010000114.1 GCA_903821495.1 uncultured Chthonomonas sp.
GATACTGAAGCCGATGGCGAGCCGAGAACACGGCGGCAGTATCTCCGACTCGCATAGCCTACTCCCGGATACCCTCTATCATGCCTTCGCGACGCTTGGCACGCTACTCTCCCCTGACCTGCCCCTCACGCGCCGTCAACATGAGATGATTGCGACAACGGTTTCGGTCATCAACGACTGCTTCTATTGAACGGAGTCTCACGCAGAGTTTCTGCGTCGCGCCACAGGAGATGACGAACTCGTCGCCGCTCTACGTATCGACTACCGAACTGCGAATCTGGAGCCGCATGACCGCGCTATGCTAGACTATGTGGATATGCTGACTCGTCGCCCCTTCGCAGTGAGTCGCGAACACGTTGAGAACTTGCGGGGGCTGGGGTTTGATGACACAGCCATTTTGCAAATTAACCTGATTGCCTCATGGTTCAACTATATCAATCGGGTAGCGGATGGACTGGGCGTGGGAAGACCTTAAAAGGAGAGTGACAAAGATGACTGTACCATCGGACATACCGTCGGAAGCGATTCCCATTCTGGAAGAGATGGGCTATCTGGAAGAAGACCGCCTGAAAGTCGGCGATAGCGTTCCCTGCCTAACGCTTACAAATCTGTCGTCAGGAGAGCCTAAGCGCATAGGCGAACCAAACGCCCCGCTCCCTACGGTTCTTGTGTTTGGGAGTTATACCTGACCGCCCTTTCGACGACAGGCGGTTCGCCTAGAAGAGATATATCATACCCATCGCGAGAGAGCCGCGTTCTATCTTGTCTATATTCGCGAGGCGCACCCTCTGGACGGCTGGCAGACGGAATCCAACCGTAACGAGGGAGTTGTGTTCGCGCAACACCGGAGCATGACAGAGCGGGAAGAGGTCGCGCAGTCTTGCGCTATTGGCTTAAAACTAACGCTCCCCACCCTGTTGGACACAATGGACAACGCGGCGGACAGAGTGTATCAGGGCTGGCCCGAACGCCTCTACGTTCTCTCTACAGAGGGGCGCGTCGTCTATCAGGGCGGCAAGGGACCCTACGGTTTCGACTTGGAAGAACTCAATAATTTCCTGAACCTCCGCTCAATTGAAGTTTAGCGGGAGGTTGTCGTTGTGTCACTTAACAGGGCGCAGGAGTTCTTCAGCGGGGTCGGAGTGTGTAGCGGTAGCGGGGCGCAGAAGGGTGTTCGCCCCGTCGGTATACGCGCTGGAGGCGCGAAGCAGAGAGTTTTTGTCCTCCAACTCCGCAACGCGAGTTTGTAAAAGCGGTAGGCATTTTTCGGCGGCGCTCTTCAAAACGCTCTGAACTTCGCTTGCCGCCTCCATAGCCGCCAACCTCTCTATGAAAGGCAGGTCTTCCTTCGTCCCGATGTTGGCAAAGGCTTCCATAATGGCGACGCGGAACTCTATCGCCCTACGGTTTGCGGGGTGCGCTAGGCTGACAGGCGTGAAGAGGCGATTTACATCGCGATAGAGCGTGAGTTCGATATTGATGCCAAGAACTCTGCGGAGAGCGGCGCGTTGACGGTTATTGAGGAGGTTCGCGTGTTCCGGGCGAAGCCGAGGGAGCAGAGTGATGAGACCCTCTTGGGCGTGTACGCCGTGCATCTCTTTCTCAATACCGCTCAAATCAATGAGCGTTCCTACCGTCTTTATGTCCTGTTGCGCCGCCACGCTCTCAATATCTCTCTTCCCCGCGGTAAGCAGTTGACGCGGGTAGAAAAGCGCGGCGAAAATCGTGCCGTATATCACAACTGCGAGCGAAAAAACATACCGAATCGCTACCTCTCCAAGAGAGGAGCGCAGTAGCAGTTGCGCGGCGAGGGCGAACCCAAGCGTACCTACGCCGCAGTACAGAATAGACGCGAACATATTCCGGTGGTACCGCGTCATGCGCTTACGAACCGAGGCGACGAGCGAGTCTTCCGCCTCTACAGTCAGCGCCTCTGAATTGGCATTATCCGCCTGTTCTGGCAGAAAGGGCAGGGGTAGACGCTCCTCATGAGTCGTTTGAAGTTCTTGTTTCATAATGCTAAAGACGTGTCGTAACTGCGAACCGTTTCACCGTCGCGCTACACAAAATCACCTCTTTTTTGAAAGGTCTCAGCGAGGAGAGTCTGTAAGGCGTTTTCAAGCGGTCTAATGCTAAAACCTTCCGTCTCGCGTTTCAAAATGCGTGGGCTTGCTGAGGGTGGGCTTTCCGCTTCGCACCCACTGCGCCACCCACTGCATAACGGTTTGGAGCGGCACGGAGGGGTAGCCGAAGAGGGCGTGCGCCTTTTGCGCGTTACTAAGGAGGGCGCTTGTAGCCTCTTCGCCTGTAAACTTAGGGGGCTTTCCGAACCACTCGCCGAACTGCTGTGCAGTACGCCGAACGCTCACAGTCTCCGCGCCAGCGAGGTTCAGAATAGTCGGGGGGGATTCTGCGTAGAGAAGCGACTGAATCGCGTAGGCGTTCGCGGCTCCCTGCCAGAGGACATTCGTACAGCCCATAGTTAAGTCGATAGGTTCATTACGATAGACCTTTTGGGCGATGTCGCATAGTACGCCATAGCGCAACTCCGTCGCGTAGTTCAGGCGCAGAATCGTGATAGGTATGCCGAGAGTCCTGCTGAAATGTTCAAAAATGCGTTCGCGCCCCAAGCAACTCATCGCGTACTCGCCAATGGGCGCAACTACGTCGCTCTCCACGCTACCGCCCAGTGAAATAGGACTCAGCGGGTAGACATTTCCCGTCGAAAACGCGACGATACGACTCTCAGGGAACCGTTCGCACACTTTACCGGGCAGGTAGGAGTTCATCGCCCATGTCAGCGCCTCTTGCTTCGTCGCCCCGAACTTCATTCCCGAAAGGTAGAAAATATAGGGCGCTTTCGGAAGCGATTTCAAAAAGGATTCAGACAGTAGGTCGCCAGAGCGAGTATCTACGCCCCACGATTCGAGTAGCGTCTGCGAACCCGGAGAGGAGAAGCGGGACGCGGCGCAAACTTTGATAGGATGACCGACGCGAACCGAGGCGCGTTTGAGCATTCGCGAGAGCGTCATGCCCATCTTTCCCGCCGCCCCCATTACGAGTACGTCCCCCTCAATTTGCGAGACCGCCTGACAGACCCCCTCCGTCGGTTCGCTCAACAGGTCTTCAAGGCTCTCCACGTCGGCGATTTCCGCTATCAAGTGGCTACCCCTCTCGCTTCTGTGCGAAGCGCTCGCGTATTACCGCCATGATTAGCGGCACGCTATTTTGAAAGTCCGCGTCGCCCCGCAAAATAAGGTCGGCGTGAACCCGCGAAGGCTCGACGTAGAGCGCGTGACCTATGCGGGCGCACTCAAGATAGTACGTTCCTATGAATTTGGGATCGGTATTGCCCCTGACTCCGCTCATATCGCGCCACATTCTACGAACTGCGCGAACGTCCGCGTCCAACTCCATGAAGAGACGCAAGTCTAACCTGCTTCGTATATCGTCAACATAAAGCGTCATCAGCCCCTCGACGATAAGAACGTCGGGCGCATCCGCCTCGCCACAGCGCGTATCCATATCCGCAACAAGTCGGGCGTTGTCCGCCGAGTTGGGGTGGTTGTTGTGGGGCATTACTTCGCCAGTGGAGGGCGATATAAAAGTAGGTCCGCCCTCTTTACCGCGATAGAAGTACTTGTCTATATTGAAGAGTTCTACGTTGAGTTCGCTTCCCGCGAACGATTCGACAAGCAGTTTGGTGAACGTCGTCTTGCCGGAGGCGGAGCCTCCCGCCATGCCTACCACCAGTGTTTTTCGCGTTTCCAAGTTATTTTGTGACTCCCCCGCGTATTCTCGCCTTATTCATTGCCTCGCCCATTGTCAGGCGACTCCTGTTCACTCTTAATTCTTCAAGTCGGTCAGAATCCCCTTCCCGAAAACGCCTATGGAGCAACTCTGAACTCTGACCTTTAGGGGTCCCCCCGCGCAATATGTTCGCTACTCCATGTACGCCCCTCTGAATCTATGAGGTTCAGGTAGAACACCGTCGCGTCTGCCGGAACAGGCGCGGCGATAGCGCCTGTAGAAGTGAACTCTATCGCTACGCTCTCCCAATGCCGCTGTTGCCATGCGCCCCTATCGCGGGTAAAACAGAGCGCCGCCCGTACAATAGGGATTTTTGCATCAAATGACGCAATCAGTATATCGCCGCTCATCTCTTGACTAAGGAAGCGCGGAGCGGGCTTGCCGTGTTTTAAGAGCGCGTCTGCAAAAGCGTGAATCTCCTCTGGGTTCTCGCCCGCCCCGCCATGTCCATGCGGCATTCGTATCTGAAGAGAGAGTAGCCGTCGCCCTTTCGCCCTACGATAGGACTTTTGCCATGAGTCCATCGGGTACGCGAAATCGTTGGTTCCATTCACCCAAAGGAAGGGAGTTTTCGCCTTAGCGAGATAGGAGGAGGGATCCCACAGTTCCAACCAACGCGCCGCCCTCTCCACTCCTATCCGGGTGAATTCGGGTAGCCAGACGGAGTTATCGCCAAGAAAGCCACAACCGTACACCGGAACGGCTAGTCGGAACCGAGTGTCTACGCTGGCGGCGATACAGGTAAGATAGCCTCCCCAAGAGATTCCTGTGATTCCAATTCGTTTCGTATCCACCTCTGGCAGAGTGTAGAGAAAAGAGTGACCCAGAATGATGGCGGAAACCGCATGGTACGTCCACTGGTCGGTCATCGGCGCATCTACGCTATCGAAGTCGCCCCAACCGGGCGGACCTCCGTTGGAGTGACGGGGACGGGCGTTCGGGTCTGCTCCGGGCGCTACGCCGCAGGTGTCCATAGCGATTGCAACATAGCCGCGTTTCGTCCAGAGCCTTACCCATTCGGCGAAAGCCGTGCCGCCGCCGCCATGCACTAAGACCATCGCAGGGGCTTTTTCACCGGGCTTTAGTCCCTCTGGAACACCGTACCATGCGAAGACGCGAGTCGGTTTTCCTCGCCACGCCACGCCGTCGTAAAAGACGGCGTGTACTCCCTGCGCCTGATACTCTGGCGCGGGGTAGGATTTGGGCGGCTTCACAAGCTCCTTCATTTTCCAGGGCATTGCGGTTCTCCCTACGGTTCGTTTAAGGGGCGGCGTGTTTTGCGCCGTAGCCGTAGATACAAATAACGCGCCTAAAAGTAGCGTGAGCATCAGTCTGTGTACGATTTTTACGCTCAAATAAAAATTTCCTTTCAACGGCTCTCCGCGTTCTATCAGACAAGTTTCTCAATCACCTGTCCCGCGAAATCGGTTAGTCGCTCCCGCCTTCCGTTATGCAGGATGCTTAATTGGCGATGGTTCAGCCCCAACAGATGGAGAATGGTGGCGTGAATGTCGCGCACAGGAACAGGGTCTTGCACAGCGCGATACCCTATCTCGTCCGTCGCGCCGTAGACGGTTCCCGCCTTCACGCCGCCCCCCGCCATCCACATCGAGAAGCCGTAAGGGTTATGGTCGCGCCCCTTTCCGTTTTGCGAAACCGGAGTCCGCCCAAATTCGCTCCCCCAAATAACGAGCGTACTGTCCAGTAGACCGCGCCGCTTGAGGTCTTTCAAGAGTCCCGCGATAGGCTTATCGGTCATCCGCGCCATCTTGCCATGATTCTCCGGCATACTGTCGTGCGCGTCCCACTGCATACTGACGGGACCGCCGCCAGAGAAGAGTTGAACAAAGCGAACGCCCCGCTCCACCAGCCGCCGCGCTAAAAGACAGCGCGTCCCGAACTCTGCGCTCTTTGCGTCGTCTATACCGTAGAGGGCTTTCGTCTCCGCCGTCTCGCTACGCATATCTATCGCCTCCGGCGCGGACTGTTGCATTCGGAAAGCGAGTTCGTAGGAGGCGATACGCGCCGAAAGGTCGGTCTCATCCGCAGTGAGGGTCTGCTCGTTCATCTCTTTTAGGTAGTCTAACAGATGGCGTTGTCGCTCTCCGCTCATGCCTTCTGGCGGTTTCAGGTGCAGAATAGGCGAAGCGCCGCTTCGTAGAATCGTTCCCTGATGCACTGCGGGCAGGTACGCCGAGTCCCACATCGGCGCGCCGCCCTCTGGCAGACCTTCCGGCTGGGGCAGAACGCAGAAGGCGGGCAGGTTGCGGCTTGCGCTACCCAACCCATACGTCACCCAACTCCCCATAGAGGGGTGTCCCATCGTCGTGCGCCCCGACATCATCTCATACATAGCGGGCGCGTGTACGAAACTGGCGCTAACGCACGAGCGTATGACCGCTAAGTCGTCGGCGCAGGTTGCGATATGCGGAAACAGGTCGGAGACCTCTATCCCGGACCGCCCCCGCTTCGCGAACTTCCACGCGCTTGGCAGTATCGGAGTCCCCGCTGTCAGAAACTGGCTCTTTATCGTCGCGCCAAAACTCTGCGGCATAGGCTGTCCCTGTAGTCGCTCCAGTTCCGGCTTTGGGTCGAAGGTCTCCATCTGGCTGGGACCTCCCACCATATAGAGATAGATAACCGACTTCGCGGCTTTGCGTTTCGGCGGTTGGGTTTGCGCGTCCGCCTCATCCGCAAGAAGAGACGCAAGCGCAAGCCCCCCAAAACCCGCCCCCGCGTTAAACAGCAGGTCGCGGCGAGAATATACAGAAGGCAGATGGCGGTTGTCTTCGTTCATGTCGCTCCTCTTCATCGTATCATCACAAAGTCGTTGAGATTAAACAGTGCGAGGCATAAGTCCGCCCATACCATCGCCTCTGCCTCCGCTCCCTTCAGCGTTTTTCGTCCGTCGCGCAGAAAGCGCAGGGTCTTCAGGCGTTCACCCTCTGTTGGCGGACGGCTCAAGTTTCGCAAGAACAGCGCAACGATGCGCCTATCCTCGCTCCGCTCCGACCTGAGAAGCGCCTGCGCCAACTCTCGGCTCTGTTCTTGCATAAAGGGGCTGTTCAGCAGAGTCAGCGCCTGAAGAGCGCTAACGCTACGCCCTCGCGCCGCGCAGGATAGCATTCTATCCGGCATATCGAAGACGGCGAGAAGCGGGAGGCGGACGTTACGCTTTCGCACAAGGTAGAGACTTCGGCGCGTGTGTTGTTTCGGGTCGGGATGGACTTGCCAGAGATTGTCAGGCTCAGATTCCGTAAAGATGGTATCTACTACCTCCGGCTCTAGCGGAACTCGAACGGACGCTCCGCCCATTTCGGGGTTGAGCGTTCCGGCGGCGACGAGTATCGAGTCGCGAAGCGCCTCCGCGTCCAGCCTCTTACGGCTCTGCCTCCAAAGACTTCTGTTATCGGGGTCGATACGGGCGCTTTGCGAAGTGGTTGCGCTTGACTGCCGATAGGCGCTAGACATAACAGTTAGCGCGTGCATTCGCTTGAGGCTCCACCCGCCCTGAACAAACTCCGTCGCCAGCCAGTCCAGTAGTTCGGGATGAGTCGGACGCTCTCCGTTTAGCCCGAAATCGTTTGGAGTTCGCACTATCCCCTTACCAAAATAGACCTGCCAGAGGCGATTCATCATCACACGCGCCGTCAGCGGGTGGTCAGGCTGAACAAGCCACTGCGCGAGGTCGGTTCGCTTACCGGAGGTTGTATCGGGCGCGTTCGTAGCCACCTTCAATACTCTCGGAAAGTCGGGAGAGACCGCCGCGCCGCGAATATGCGGTTCGCCGCGCACAAGCAGGTAGGTAGAGGGGGCTGGCTTGAGAATATCGGAAACGCCGGGAGCCATTGGTAGCGGCGCGGGCGCGTCCAGCTCCTGCCCGTGGAGGCGTTTTCGCAGCTTGGCGCGTCGCGCTCTGTCTTCCGGCGCGAGAACTGCGAGCATCTCATCCCAAGAGACATTCAGAAAAACGTGAGCGGCTTCGGCAAGCGTTCGCTGTTTTGGCGTTCGCTCCTTTTCAGGCGTGTCTAGCGCTATTCTCTCGGCGGGTTCGAGGCGCATTCGTTTCTCAGCGCGTAGCCGCTCATAGTAGGGCTTCTCAATGGCGGAAATTTGCGCTTTGAGGGGCTTGAGGCGCTCTTCATGCGCCTTAGTCGCCGCCTGATACGCCGCTACCTCTCTGTCGGAATGACGCTTGAAATCGTAGTCGTCCGAAGCGGAAAAGAACGCCTGTAGCGCATAGTAGTCCTTCTGCGAGACGGGGTCGTACTTATGATTATGACAGCGGGCGCACCCGATGGTCAGCCCCATAACCGTATTGCCGATTCCAGAGACAGCCTCCGTAAGCCACTCTTGACGATTAACGGCTTCGTCCTGATTGCCGCCCACGACATGGCGGGGACCCGCCCTCAGAAATCCCGTCGCAACCCGCGCCTCAAAACTATCGGGCGCTATCTCGTCGCCGGCTATCTGCTCAATCAGGAAGCGATTATACGGCTTGTCCGCGTTCAGAGAACGAACAACATAGTCCCGATAGCGCCACGCTTGCGGACGCTCTTCGTCTAGTTCATAGCCATTGGTTTCGGCGAACCGCACGACATCCAGCCAGTGTTGCGCCCACCGTTCGCCATACTGAGGCGAGGCGAGTAGACGCTTAACTACATTGGCGTAGGCGTTGGAAGACCTATCGGCGAGAAACGCCGCTACCTCCTGCGGAGTTGGCGGCAAACCCGTGAGGTCGAAGGTTACGCGCCGCAAGAGCGTGACGCTATCCGCTGGCGGAGAGGGCGAGAGTCCCCGCTTCTCCAATCCTGCGAGAATGAAAGCGTCTATCGGATTGCGAACCCAAGCGGTTCGCTTCACTTTGGGCGGAGCGGGGTGTATGGGCTTCTGAAACGCCCAGTGCGGCGACTGCCCCTGTCCCGATGGCGCTAGCCCGATAATTAGCAGTGTGTAGAGCAGAATTCGCAACATAGAACGCCTCTCCTCTCCCAAAAGTAGCCCTAGTGTGTACTCTCTCAAGAGCGCCTGTAGTCCTATCTATTCTACCACTTTTCAGGAGTTGGCTTTCGATTTCTAACTACTCGCAACACGCCTCCATGCACAATTTTTCACGTAGTTGTAGCGCCTTACAGAGTTTTACACAGCAGAGTGATTGGATGCACGACTAAATTTTTGCCTCTATTCCACCGAAAACTAAGGTGAAAAGCGAAAAAGCGCGTTTCCGCGTCGCTTGCGTTTTAAGAATCCTTGAAATTTCGTCTTGATTGTGATACAATGTGGGTGTTGCGGAGAGATGGCTGAGTGGTCGAAAGCGGCTGCCTGCTAAGCAGTTGTAGCTCTTATGAGCTACCATGGGTTCGAATCCCTTTCTCTCCGTTTTTCTTTTTATAACTGCGCCCCCCCTACAAGACAAGACCACCTAAGAGAGAACACGCCCAATGTTTACGAAAAAGCGTCCGCTCCCGCCATGCCTTAGTCTTTTCGGATTTGTCGGTCTCCTCCTCGCAAATCCCCTACCCTCTTACGCAACGAACGGCGCAGACTATGTCGCCCTACGCGCTAAGAACAGCTGTAACCGCCAACTCTCCTACGCTATTGTGCAAGCGAACCCGCCCTCCTATAACGGGCAGGTGATGGAGTTGCGTGGCGCGGTGGGCGGCATGGTCAAAGGGGAGACGCTCGGTATCGTGCTGAATATGCCCGACCAGAGTTTCGTGAACGTAGATGTTCCCCTCAACGAAGCGGAATGGCTCCAACGGCTCAGTACGCCTATAGTGCGCGTTTTGGTGAAGGTGGAGAGCGCGGGAATCGGGAACGCTGTGCCTATGAAGGTTCTGGCTATCGCCCACGATAGCGAAGTAGGCGCGATAGAATCCGCTCAAGAGGCGCGAGCGCGTGAATATGAGCGCCGTTCGGAAGGGCGAAGGCGCTCAGAAGCGCGTTCCGCGCTCTCAAGAGTTCAACAACGCTCTCAACTCGCCTCACGCGGCGGCGTAAACCGCGATATTCCCGTAACCGCCGACGTTCAGAAACTCACAGAGTACTACGCGCCCAAATTAGGAACCCGCGTGCGCGAGTGCTTTGCGCCCTACCTCCGCTTTATCGCCAATTACAATCACCGCCTGAATATGTCCACCGCCGCCCTCATCACTGCGAACCTGCTCTTTTTCGCAGACCGCTACGATGTAGACCCGCGTCTCGCAGTGGCGATGATTATCGCGGAATCGGGCTTCGACCCTATGTCCACCTCCCGAACAGGAGCGCGAGGGCTAGGGCAACTGATGCCCGGAACCGCGCAGTCGCTCGGCGTAAGCAACTCCTACGACCCCGCGCAGAACCTAGATGGAAGCATTCGCTATCTACGAAACAGGCTAGATTTGTTTAAGGAGAAGGGCGCTCCCGGCGGCGGGATAGGCATTGAGCAGATTCGCCTCGCAATGGCGGCGTACAACGCAGGAGCCGCTGCCGTCAAAAAGCACGGAGGAGTGCCTCCCTTCCGCGAAACACAGGCGTATGTGCGCCGCGTAGAGTCGCTATACCGCCAGTTAAGCGGTCAATAACTCTCTCTGCGTCACTTTTCACGTCGCGTAACGTCTTATTGCATTAGAACGCTGGCGCTATAGTCGCTAGAATTCAGATAACCCTACTATCGCTTTGTTGAAAGGAACATTAAGTTGAAGACACGTAATATCATCGCTTTGACTATGGCTGGCGCAACCCTGTTTACCTCTATGTGCGCTACCGCTACCTTCGCCAACCCGCCCAAGAAGAAGCCCGTCACCAAGAAAACCGCGCCCGCAACCAAAAAAGCCGACCCCATAGCGGACGGCAAAAAGGTCTACGATAAGTTTAGTTGCTCCGCTTGTCACGCTATCGGCGGCAAGGGCGGCAACAGCGGGCCCGACCTCTCTAAAGCTGGGGCGGTATCTGGACACGACGCGAAGTTCTTCGAGGCGAAAGTCAAGAACCCGAAAGCCTCCAACCCGGACACCTCCATGCCCGCTTATGAGGAGACAATCAAGGGCAAAGACCTCTCGAACCTGTCCGCCTACCTGAAGTCGCTCAAGTAGGTAATCTCTACAGAACGCAATAGAGGGAGAGGTATCCTTGAGATACCTCTCCCTTTTCTTTACACTGTGTGCAGGAGTCTACGTGAACGAAGCCGAAACAGACTCCCAAAATCGGTATTCGGGAGAAAAAGCATGACACGACAGTTTACACGCCGCGCTTTTATGTTCTTCGCGATGGGACTCGCTCTACTCGGAACGCAACGCGCAACGCTCGCGCAGGCTCCGGTGGATGTCGCGAAGCACGGAAAGCGCCTCGCTATCGGCGTTGGAGACAGCGCGATAACCGTCCTCTACCTCAAAGGAACGCCCTACGAGATGGGCTACGCGCAAGGCAAACTCTGCACAACGGAGGTGCGCTACTTCGCTTCGCAGGTGGCTCCGCTTATGCTGAAAGGCTTGGACTACACCCCTGAGAAAGCCGACGCTGTGTGGAAACTCTACACCAAACACCTGCGCCCTGAGTATCTTGAGGAGTTGCAAGGGATGGCGGACGGCGCGGGAGTATCTCTCGCAGAAATCCAGCGTTTCCACGCGATACCCGATATTTCGGAGTGGCACTGCTCTTTCTTCGCGGCGGGCGGCAATGCGACAATGGGCGGAAGCCTCATTCAGATTCGCGCTCTGGACTACGAGACGAAAGCGGGAATCCAGAAGTACCCCGCCCTCATCGTCTCCGAACCCTCTACGGGGGTTCCTTTTGTCAATGTGGGCTGGCTAGGACACTGTGGGGTAGTTTCGGGAATGAACGCGGAGGGAATCGCTATGTCCGAAATTGGAGACGATTGGGACAAGGCTACCGATAACTTCGATGGTCGCCCGCTAAACTACGTCATGCGCGACACGCTTCAGTTCGGCAAAACGCTTGAAGAGGCGGTCTCCCTTGTTCAAAAGGGAGCTCGCACCACTTCGCTTCTCTACTGCATCTCCTCCGCTAAAGAGGGAAAGGTTCGCGCCCTCAAAACGAGTCATACGCAGTGCATCGTCTACACCCCCAAAACCCTGCCCTTCCCCACACAGAAGGGAATGGTCTACCTCTCAATGGGGATGGATAGCGCATGGAACGGCAAGGTGGGAAAGTATCTCAAAGAGGCGTATGGTAAGATAGACGTTGCACGCGCCAAAAGCCTGATGAAAGACCTAAAAACGGGAAGCCTGCACGCCGTTGTCTTTCAGCCGGAGTCGGGAGATGTGTGGGTCGCCAACGCTACCAACACAGTAATGGGCTATGACCGCCCCTACAACCACCTGAACCTGAAACAGGCGCTCGCCGACCCCTTCTTCCAGCATTAGGCGCAGGGCGAGAAGCGCCCGGTATCGCCCCCCCACTCTAAACCTCCCTCTTCACAATCGGGAGTGTTTGAGATGCGGAAGCCTTGAACCGGAGGTTGCCCCCTCCGACTCGGAAAACCGCCCGTCTTCCAGACAGAGTGACATTTTTGACAGAAAGGCTTGTCGGTATCTCAAAAAACGTTCTGGCATCGGGGAGTTGCGTCTGAAGAACGCTTGCTTTATAGAGTCTGGGGGTTTCAGCCCCTGACAAAAAGCCTTACATACCCCTGTAAGCCATTCGACACAGGAGAAGAACCTGATTGTTTGAGATATAAAGCCTGTGCGAATACTGCTTATGCAATTTCGCGTTTTTTCGCGATTTTCGTGGTACCCCCCCGGAGGAGCGCCTCTTTCCTCCTGTTGAAGATGGAGAAGCGCGATGCTATCTTTTGAGTACGACGCGAAGAGCGGCGTGTTGGAAATATTCTTTGATACGGAAGGCAAGGACCAACTACTCAGGTCTATTGAGGGCATTGTGAAGCCCGGAGACCACGACCACCTTATGACACCCGCATGGTCAGGGCATGAACTTTCGGGAGAGATACATGGCGGGAGCAGTACCCTGATTAACATGGTCACGCTGGGGATGCCGCGAAAACAAGACGAATAGCGACCGAACTTCGAAGCGTAGCCGCACTGATGAGCGGCGATATCAGAAAACAAAAGCGAGAACTTGAAGGAGATACATATTGAGACATTGTAGTAGAACAGCGCGATTGAGGGCGACAGGCGCGTTAGCGGTATCATTGGCGATACTGGGAACGCTCTCCGCAACCGCCAATGCACAGACCGCAAAACCGAACCAAAACCCTGTCAGCGACGCGCAGGTTCAAGCCCGCGTCAGCGCCCTCATTCAGAAGATGACCCTCTCCGAGAAGATAGGGCAGTTGAATCAGTTGGGCACAGGCTTTGGGATGGGCGGAGGGCAGACAGAAGAGACCATTCGCAAAGGCGAGTGCGGCTCCGTTCTGTGGGTATCCGGCGTAGACGCCCTCAATAAGTACCAGAAAATTGCGGTAGAGAAGTCGCGCCTACACATTCCCCTACTCTACGGGCTGGATGTTATTCACGGCTTCAACACCATTTTCCCCATTCCACTCGCGCTCGCCGCCTCATGGGATACAAAGCTCATTACACGCGCACAGACGGTAGCGGCTAAGGAGGCGCGGGCGGGCGGCATTCACTGGACGTTCTCCCCGATGGTGGATATTGCGAGAGACCCGCGCTGGGGGCGCATTATGGAGGGCGCAGGAGAAGACCCCTATCTCGGCGCGGCTGTCGCGAGGGCGCAAGTGCGTGGTTTTCAGGGCGCTTATATCGGCGAACCCGACCACCTTCTCGCGTGTGTCAAGCACTTCGCGGGCTACGGCGCGGCGGACGGCGGGCGTGACTACGACTCCTCGTATATTCCGGAAAGCCAGATGTGGAACGTCTACCTAGAGCCGTTTCGAGCGGCGAAGGAGGCGGGCGCAGGGTCGTTTATGAGCGCCTATATGGATTTGAACGACGTGCCTGCGACGGGCAACCATTTCCTGCTACAAGAGGTTCTGCGCGATGCGTGGGGCTTTAAGGGGTTCGTCGTTAGCGACGCTTTTTCGATTCAGGGCATGATAACGCACGGCTTTGCGCGTGACCCGCAAGACGCGGCTTACCGCGCTATGACTGCCGGGCTGAATATGGACATGGCGAGTCAGACCTACTCGAAGAACCTTACGGCTCTCGTAAATCAGAAGCGAATTACGGTTCAGCAGATAGAGGCGGCGGTTCGCCCCATTCTTGAGATGAAAATTCGCTTGGGACTTTTTGAGAAACCCTATGCCGACGTGAAGCGCATTCCGCAGATTGCCAACGCTCCTGAACACCGCAGGTTGGCGCGACTCGCGGCGCAACGCTCCGCCGTGCTACTGCGTAACTCGAACCAACTCCTGCCGCTTCGCAAAGAGGGAAGCATCGCGGTAATTGGTCCCCTTGGCGACGACTCTGCGAATATGATAAGTTTCTGGGCGGGCGATGCGGCGTATAAAGATAACGTGACGATTTTGCAGGGTATCAAGAGCAAACTCGGCGCGAACGCGCAGGTGGAGTTCGCTCAGGGGGTGCAACTCTTCAAAACCTACGGCTCTTTCTTCGATACGATTATGCCCCGTCCCAAAGTGGCGCACTGGTCGGAGGAGAGGGCGCGGACGGAGCATGACAGAGCCATAGAGATAGCGCGAAGAGCGGATACCGTCGTCATGGCGCTGGGTGAAAAGAATCCTCGCGCTGCGTGCCGAGAAGGCCGCGCTGCTTGGCAAGGCGAGCTTCGCCGACCTCGTGACCGAGCGGCGCATGGCGAAGAGCGGTGCGCGCGCGCTGGGCTTCGTGGAGGAGCTGCGCGGGCGGGCGGCCGCGGCGTTCGCGCGCGAGTGCCGTGAACGGGAGGAGTTCAAGGCGCGCGAGACCGGCGGCGCACCGGGCCCGCTCAAGGCGTGGGAGGTCGCCTTCTGGGCGGAGAAGCTGCGGAAGGCCCGATACGATTTCGACGAAGAGGCCCTGCGGCCCTATTTTCCGATGGAGCGCGTGATCGCGGGGATGTTCGAGCTGGTCGGAAAAATCTTCGGTCTGCGCGTGACGGAAAAGACCGGGGTGGAGACCTGGCACCCCGAGGTGAAGTTTTACGAGCTGCGCGACGCTGCCGGACAGCTGCTCGGCTCGTTTTACACCGACTGGCACCCGCGCGAGTCCAAACGCGGCGGCGCGTGGATGAACTATCTCATCACGGGTGAACGCCGCACGGGCACGCCGCGCTCCCCGCACCTCGGCCTGATGTGCGGCAACATGACGCCGCCGGCCCCTTCGACGGGCTCAGGGCAGGCCGGCCAACCCGCCCTGCTCACGCACCGCGAGGCCGAGACGGTGTTCCATGAGTTCGGCCACCTGCTGCACCACCTGCTCGGCGAGGTGGAGATCAAGTCGCTCAACGGCGTCAACGTCGCGTGGGACTTCGTCGAGCTGCCGTCGCAGATGATGGAGAACTGGACGTGGGAGCGCGAGAGCCTCGACCTGTTCGCGCGGCACCATGAAACGGGCGCGACGATCCCGGAGGAGCTGTTTCAAAAAATGAAGGCGGCGCGGAATTTTCGCGCGGCGTGCGCGACGATGCGGCAGGTCCAGCTCGGCAAGATGGACCTCGCGCTGCATTTGCGCCCGGCGGATTTTCTCGACGGCGACCTCGAGGCGAAGGCGCGCGCCACCGTGGCCGACTGCCTGATCCCGACCGAGCCGCCGGGGCGCACGCTCGTGAAACGCTTCGGGCACCTGTTCTCCGACCCGGTGGGCTACGCGGCGGGCTACTACTCCTACAAGTGGGCGGAGGTGCTCGACGCGGACGCGTTCACGCGGTTCCGGCGCGAGGGGA
>CAIJLM010000115.1 GCA_903821495.1 uncultured Chthonomonas sp.
AGGACGCTCCGTAAGCCTCTGCCCTAAGCGTAGCAATATCAGCCCCATACTCGTCGTATACATGGCGAGCGCTGAATTATAGAGGTAGCTGTTCACATTGCCGCCACGAGATTCTATAAGGTCAAGGTAGATATAGACCATCAGACCAGTGAAGCAAACTGCTATAAACTGAACCCAGGTTCGTTTCCATACCTCTGTCCACTCCTCCCAATAGAACCCTAACCACATTCCAATCAGAATGGGCGATACGTACCAGAGTATGCTCGATGCAGGAGTAGTAAAGTTGAGTACAGGGTAGAGAAAGGAGGCGTTAAGCCAAAAAATACTTAGTTGCGCCACGACGCCAATAAGTACAACGGTTCCGAAGCCCCTCTTCTTGCGCCTATATAGCGGGAAGAGGAGGGCGGTTAGCAGGGAGAACTGTAGCAGTACGGAGAGAAAATAGAGGTGAAACCACGCCTTGCCCCAAAGCAAGTTCGCCTTCCATTCAGAGCCACTTAGTAGAAGCGCGGGAACGGAAAACGTTCGCCCTAAAAACGACACAGGAACCCCCTGCACCTCTCGCAAGACATGAACAAACCGTAGTCGAAACGCAAGATAGATAGCCGTCCATAGCAGGTAAGGTAGTAATGAACGCTTCACACGCCGTATATAAAAACGCTTCCAATCCGGCTGTTCTGTACGTCGGAGGCTCTTCGCAAGTAGTAACGCAGAGATAAGCAGAAAGGTAGGCACAGCGAAGTGTAGTGCCTTGTGGGTCATCATCATCGCCCCCCAAACAGGGGAACCTTCCTGATAAAAACGGCTGGCGGTAAACGAAAGGAGGTGATGTAACATCACCTCCAAAATACTAATTCCCTTTACAATATCGAAGGTGGCATCGCGCCCTGTAGTCCCTACTCCCCCACCCTCTTGTCTCATTTGCTCATCAGGCATAACTTATCCGCCTACGTCTCAGAAACAAGAGAACGGAACTCTATCTGATTAGAACATTTTGAGAAGGCTTCATCAAAGGCGACTACCTTCTCTTTTACTAATTTAGCGAGCGACTGGTCAAGAGTCTGCATACCAGCGCGTTGCCCCGTCTGTATGATAGAGCTTATCTGATGGGTCTTCGCCTCGCGTACAAGGTTACGGACAGCGGGAACCGCTACCAACGTCTCAAAAGCCGCGATACGCCCGTTTCCGTCCTTCTTCTTCACTAGCGTCTGCGAAACCACTCCTAAAAGGTTTGAGGACATCTGCATACGCACCTGCTGCTGTTGGTGGGAAGGAAACACGTCGATAACTCGGTCTACCGTCTGCACCGCGTCGGTAGTATGCAGAGTTCCGAAGACAAGGTGTCCTGTTTCAGCGGCGGATATAGCCAGCTTGATAGTCTCAAGGTCTCGCATTTCGCCAATAAGGATAACATCGGGGTCTTCTCGGAGAGCGGCGCGGAGCGCATTGGGAAAGGAGAGAGTGTCGGTGTCCAGTTCGCGTTGATTGATAAGAGCCACATCGTCGTCGTGAATAAACTCAAGCGGGTCTTCAATCGTAATAACATGATGTGGAAAGTGGTGATTGATGTAGTCAATCATTGCCGCCTGTGTCGTCGACTTACCGGAGCCTGCGGGTCCCGTCACCAGTACAAGCCCCCTAGGACGCTCTGCGAACCGCTTACAGATAGGGGGAAGACCTAACTCCTCCATAGTCTTAATGCGATAAGGAATTACGCGGAAAACCGCGCCCATGCTTCCGCGTTGCACGAAGACGTTGCCACGAAACCGGGCGAGTCCGGGTATCTCATAAGCGAAGTCTAACTCCATTTCGTCATCAAAACGCACTCTCTGCGTTTCAGATAGAACGGAGAAACAGAGCCAACGCACCTCCTCTGGCTTCAATGGCTCCATATCTAGCTGAAGGAGGTCGCCATGTAT
>CAIJLM010000116.1 GCA_903821495.1 uncultured Chthonomonas sp.
AGTCACCCCTCGCCCAGAATTGGGAGAGGGGGATGGGGTGAGGGCTAGGAGACTAGGTTTCCTACGAAAATAGTCCGGGAATACCGGGCGAATCGCGCAAAATACGGGCTTCTCGCAGTTGCCCTGAGACATCCATATTCATCAGTTTTGCGACGGACATATAGGTATCTTCCGGGCTGACGGGTAGGGAGGCGGGGTATTTCGCCTGTTCGTCGCTGGATCCGATGACTCGTCCGCCGGGTATCCCCGCGCCGGTGATGATATACGAGTAGACGAATGGCCAGTGGTCGCGCCCTGCGGAGCCGTTGACGGTGGTGCGTCCAAACTCGCCTGTCACGAGAACGAGGGTCTTTTTGTGCATACCGCGCTGATGAACGTCCTCAATAAGAGCGGAGACGGATTTATCCAGTTCTGGCAGTTGGCGCTTGCATCGGTTGAAGTTATCGCCGTGATTGTCGAAGCCCATTCGGTCTACATCGTCGTTGATGGGGTGCGCCCGCCAGTTCACCTGTACGAAGCGAACGCCCGACTCGATAAGTCGTCGCGCCATAAGACAGCCCTGTCCGAACTGCGTCATTCCGTAGCGTTCGCGGACCGCAGTAGGCTCTTTCGTGAGGTCGAAAGCCTTTTTCGCTTGAGGCGAAGTGATTAGGGTGAACGCCTTTTCGTAGGAGACATCGTGGATGTGCGTGTCGCCGCTCTCGATTTTGCGCTGGTAGGAGTCTACGGCTTTATACAGCTCTTGACGGAGGTTCAAGCGGTCTCCCGTGATACCCGTCGGCGGGGTGAGCGCGGCGAGTTTTTCGACAGGCTCAAGCGCGTTCAGGACGCGGAACGGGGATGAGGCGTTTCCTAGAAAGCCGCCGTCTTGACCAATGGGCCCATTACCCGCCGTATCGTACATTCGGGGACCGATGTGGAGCGCGGAGGGTAGCGAGTTGCGTTGAGGCAGGAACTTATTGATAACTGCGCCGATATTGGGGCCCTCTCTGCCGGGACCGAGTTTGTTGCCTGTGAGCGTGTAGTGCGCGGCTTGGGCGTGAATCGTCTGGTCGTGGGTGGCGGAGCGGATAATGGTGTACTTGTCCGTCATCTTTGCGAGCATGGGCAGGTGTTCGCAGATATGAATACCCGGCGTGTTCGTGCGTATTGGCTGAAACTGCCCGCGCACTTCGGCGGGCGCGCCCGGCTTCATATCGAAAGTGTCTTGGTGGGGAGCGCCTCCCCACAGGAAGACGAGGATAACCGACATCTCGTTATCCACATACTTGTCGGCAAGTCCGCGTTGCGCGGTAAGCAAGCCGGGCAGGGTCAGCCCCAGAAATCCTGCGGAGCCTATCTGTAAGAACTCGCGCCGTGACGCGCCGTCGCACGTATTAACCGTTTCGTGTCCGAACTCTATCATCTGTTGTTTCCCCCAGTGCAGTGCGTGTTAATGGTTGAACAAGAACTCTTTACTGTTCACTAAAACCCACAATAAGTCCTCGAAACTTTTCCGTCGTGTCTGCTCAAATGCGCTTTTTTGTTCCGGTTTCGCGTTCGTGGTTGGCGTTATTAGTATCTTGCGAAGAATTTTCAGGTTCCCCTCGCGTTCAGCGACGCTCGGCGGTCTTCCAAAGGCGACCCAGTACAGTTCGTCTAGCGTCTCCGCGTCGCTCTTTCCCGCTTTAAGCAGTCTGTCTACTAGCCCATCTTGCGCGGAGACCTTTCGGTTTAGCAGTTCGCCGTTGATGAAGAGCAGGGCTTGCGCCATGTTCGGCTCTCGGCTCCGTTCGCACTCGCAGGTTATTACACGAGCGGGTCTGCCCAGAATGTCCATGAAGTCCGACTTGACGTGGGTATCCGGAAGTTGTAGAGCGCGATAGCCCGCAGGCATACCGGGGAACTCCTCTGACTTACCCGTTACCTGACTCAGCGCGTCCAGCAAAGCCTCCGCGGTCATACGGCGCACTAGGAAGTGGCTGTAGTACTTATCGTCCGCTACATTTTGGGGTACTGACCCCGAAGAGGTTTGGTAGGCGCGGGAGGCGACAATTTGCCTCATGAGGTGGCGCAGGTCGAACTTATGCTTCACAAAATCGCTTGTGAGCGCGTCGAATAGTTCGGGGTTGGAGGCGGGATTGGTTTCGCGCAGGTCGTCTACAGGCTCTACAAGCCCCTTCCCCATAAAGTGCGCCCACACGCGATTCACGATGGCGTGGGTGAAGTACCAGTTATCAGGGCGCGTAAGCCACTCCGCGAAGAAGGCGCGTCGTTCCCGCGAAGAGTCGAGCGCGAGGATGGGACCGCCAAGCGGTTTGGGCGCAATGGCTCTGCCCAAACGTGGCTGTATTAGGTCGCCGGAGGCGGTGTTGTATACGGTCATTTCGTCGTTGACGTAGATGCCGAGGTCGGCTTTGAACTTCGTTCTTGCGAAGATATTCGCCATGCCGTAGTACTCGTTCTGAGTCCACTTCTCAAGCGGGTGGTTGTGGCATTTCGCACACTGAACACGTATCCCCATAAAGCCCTGGGCGACGTTCTCCGCCAACTCCTCCGGCTTTAGCGCGGTGCGGAAGTAGTTTGTGGGACCGTCCAGAAAAGTGTTGCCCTTCGCGGTAAGCACTTCGCGGGACATTACGTCCCACGTCTTGTTATCGCGCACAGAGTCGTGTATAAAACTGTAGTACGCCCACATTCCTTTATCTTTTAGGGTTCCGCGGTTGACGCGCAGGAGGTCGCTCCATTTGTACGCCCAGAAATCGATGAAGGCGGGACGCGCCATGAGCGCATCTACGAGGCGTTCGCGCTTCTTCACGTCGTGATTGGCTAGGAAGGCGCGGGCTTCTTCGGGCGCGGGGAGGGTTCCGGTCAAATCCAGAGTTATGCGGCGCAGGTACTCCAAATCGGTTGCGGACTGGCTGGGCGGGAGGCGCAGGGCGGCGAGTTTGGAGTAGACGAGAGTGTCTATGTAGTTTGCGCGGGGGAGGCGCGAGTAGGTCTGCGCGTCCGTTTTATTGGGGAACGGAACCAGCACACGCGCAACCGCCACTTTGTCCTGATACCCTATCATTATCGCGGTCTGCCCTACGCCCGTCACGGTGACTTTTCCGTCAGGGAGAGCCGTCGCAACAGTCTCATCGTTCGTTACAAATCGCGTCCAGTGAGTTACGTTTCGCGTGGAGCCGTCTGAGAAAACCGCGTCAACACGCAGTTGCAGGTTCGCTTTCGGCGCAAGCGATTGAACGGGGGGCGTGACGCGCAACGAGACGACATGAGCGTCCTGCATATCGGCAGGGGGAGCGCCCGCCGCTAACCATCGCGTAAGAATAGTGTATTCGGCGCTACCGCGCTCTAGCGCCTTGCCGCCGATGTGGGGCATATCCAGCAGGGGTTTGCGGAGAAACATACTCTGCTCTGGGCGGGCTAGGTTGATGCGCCTTCCCTTCGCAAGTCGAACGATAGCGTTGTAGTCTATCTCTGGCGCATAGCCGCGCAAGGAGAGTTTGAAGCCCGCTTTGCCGACTGCGGCTCCGTGACATATCCCCTGATTACAGCCCGCCCGTGTGAGTACGGGGATGACATCGTTAACAAAACTTATCGGTTTATGCGCAACTGGCTTGACGGTCGGCGTGGCTAGGCTAGGCGTAGCCGAAATCGCGCCAATGGCGACCGCCAGCGGTATGTATGGTATCCTCAAAATAGACGCTCTCCCCAAAGAACTTTATAATCTCATTTTGACATATTATCGCGAAGGTTGTTACGAAAACTAATGCGCCTGTTCACTCTTTTTGGAATTAACCGCGAAACACGCGAGACACGCGGGGAAAACGCAACATAGCTCCTTAAAACTTGGGGTTGCGCCTATTTCCGCGTTTGCAGAAAGTCGCGTATCCCCGCCCTTAGAAGCGGCTTTTCCGTATCGAATACGTCGTCATGCCCTGACTTGGGTAGGGTTAGGCGCGTCACGTGGCTCTTGGCAGCTTTCGCGAGGCGTTCCGACATAGAGAAGGGAACTAGCGTGTCCTTCTGTCCGTGCGCTATCAGAATGGGGTAGGCGACTCGCGGGATTTTGCTCTCGTTATCGAAGCGGTATCGAATAAGAGAGGCGACAGGCAGGAAGGGGTAGGAAGCGCCTGCGACATTGGGCAGAGAGGTGAACGCGCTAAAGGTTATCAGTCCTTGCGCGGGGCGGCGGGACGCTAAGTCTGTCGCTACCGCCCCGCCAATCGACCTGCCCATGATAATGAGGCGGTTGGGCGGAGTATGTTTCGTTTGAACCAGGTAGTCGTAAGCCGCGTCCGCCGTCTGATACAAGCCCTTCTCGCTGGGACGACCTCCGCTCATACCATAACCCGTGTAGTCCGCCATCATTACATTGGCTCCCAATTCGCGCAACATCTTGAACTCGCCCATGCTTTCGTTCATACAGTCGCCATTCCCGTAGAAGTAGAGAACAGTTAGGGGGTTGAGTTGCGCGGTCAGAGGAAAGCCAAAAAGCCCTGTGATGAGAGCGCCATCCGCTGTTTTAAGGTGAACAAGTTCCGTTCCCGGTAGCGGCAGAACTACCGAGGACTCGCTACCTTGCGTGTCGTGACCGGGAAAGACTATCTTATCCTGCATCACATAGAGTAGCCCCAGAAGCCCGACATAGAGAAGCGCCAACACAGATAGTATTCGCCATAAAGGGCGGAATCGACGGGTTTTTTGCGGGTCTTCGGGGGGTGTTTCCATGCTGAGAGGCTCCTGTTGGAAGGGTTAAGTCGTCTCTCTAATGAGGTAGACGGCTCAACCCTTCCAATGTTTCACAGTTTCGGGATAGCCGCAATCACTTCGGGGGACGCGGAGGCGCGGTACTTCTCAAAGTTCTCCACGAATAGGCGAACCAACTCCTTCGCTTGAAGGTCATACGCCTCTTTGTCCTCCCACGCCTCCCGTGGATTGAGGATTTCGGAAGGAACCTCTGAAACCTCTTTCGGAATGGAGAGACCAAAGAACGGCTCTTCAACGAACTCAACATCGTCTAGTTTGCCCTGTACGGCGCTCTCCACCATGGCGCGGGTGTAGCGAATATCTACACGCTCGCCTACGCCATAAGCGCCGCCGCTCCAACCTGTATTGATAAGCCACACCTGCACGTCGTGGTCCGCCAATTTTTTACCTAGAAGTTCGGCGTAGCGGGTGGGGGGCAGGGGGAGAAACGGCATACCGAAACAGGCGCTAAACGTCGCTTGAGGCTCATTGCCTAGCCCGCGCTCCGTACCCGCGATTTTGGCGGTATAGCCGGATATAAAGTGAAAACGCGCTTGCGCCGTTGTGAGTTTACTAATGGGCGGCAGAACGCCGAAAGCGTCCGCCGTCAAGAAGAGGATGTTGTTAGGGTGTCCGCCCATACCGGGGATAACCGCGTTAGGAATGTAGTCAATGGGGTAGGCGGCGCGGGTGTTCTCGGTCAGTTCTGCGCTATCGAAGTCAAGGCGGCGCGTCTCTTCGTCTATCGCCACGTTTTCCAGAACCGTTCCGAAGCGAATAGCCTCCCAAATCTCTGGCTCCTTCATGGGGTTTAGGCGAATGCACTTCGCGTAACAGCCGCCCTCAAAGTTGTAGACTCCGTCCTCCGTCCAGCCGTGTTCGTCGTCGCCGATAAGGTCGCAAAGCGGGTCTGCTGAGAGGCTGGTCTTGCCTGTGCCGCTAAGTCCGAAAAAGAGGGTCGTGTTTCCGCGTTCCCGTTCTATGTTCGCCGAGCAGTGCATTGGTAGAAAATC
>CAIJLM010000117.1 GCA_903821495.1 uncultured Chthonomonas sp.
CTGTAATTTGAGTAATGGCGGAGCGTAGCTCGCTTGTCCTCTCCTCTACCGTTGTTTGGAGCACCTCTTTATGGCGCTTGATGGTATCCTGCCCCTCTTTCATGCGGAGGAGCGACGCAATACGGATGCGGAGTTCAGTGCGGTCAATGGGCTTCGCCACAAAGTCGTTCGCCCCGGCTTCTACAGCGATAAGGCGGTCTTCCTTGCTGGAGAGCGCCGTTACCATAATGATAGGAATATCGAAAACACTCTCTGTTTGGCGAATGTTTCGCGCTACCGTGAATCCATCCATATCGGGCATATTCACATCCAGAAGCACGAGGTCGAAGCGCGGGCTGACAACAGCCAACGCCTCCTTGCCGCCTGACGCGGTTTCGCTGGTATAGCCGAGACCATCCAGAATGGCTTGTAGGAGTTCGCGGTTAAGAGCGTCGTCGTCTATTACGAGAATATGTTTTGCGGGAGACACAGTTTAGAATGACCTCCGGTGTCGTTCTATCCATTTGAGGAGAGAGGCGTGTTGCACGTCCGTCTGTTATTTGTCGTTTCGGTTATCAAATTCCTGCTTCTACTCGGTTTCGGATGTATGTTTATGCGGCAAAACTGAATAGGCGGGCTGAATAGGCAGTTCTATACAGAAACGACTACCCTCGCAATCGTCTCTATTCTCCGCCCAGATGCGCCCTTGGTGCGCCTCCACTAGGCGGCGTATCAGCGCTAGCCCAATACGAATTCCGGTATATTTATGGCGCTCTGTTTTGCCTAGCGGCTCCGTTTCATAAAAAATCCGCGTCAAAACGTCAGGGTGAATACCGGAACCTTCGTCAGAGACCGCGATATAGAGGTTGTCGTCGGTGGTATTCGTTCCTCGTATCTCAGCGGCTACCTCCACTGATGCGCCCGATGGCGAAAACTTGATTGCATTGTCTATCAGGGTGTAGAGAATCTGCTTGAAACGCGCTTGGTCGGCGGAAATTGTGGGTAAATCGGGCGCAAGGCGCGTCTCAATCCGTATTTTTTTTGTTTCCGCGGCGTGTTCTGTAAGCATAAGCACGTCGTGTAGAGCCTCTTTAGGCTGAAATGCGCTGAACTCCATGTCTAAGCGATGCGCGTCTAGTTTCGCCAGTTCTAGTACATCGTTGATGAGGCGTAGGAGCTGTTTGCCGCTTGTGAGAATGCTCTCCGCAAAGCGTTGCTGTTTCGCGTTCAGGTCGCCGACGCTCTGCTCCGCAAGCATTTCAGAAAAGCCTAGTATGGCGTTGAGGGGAGTTCTGAGTTCGTGGCTCATGCTTGCGATGAGTTGGCTCTTCGCGCTGTTCGCCACCTCCGCCGCCTCCTTCGCCGCGAGGAGAGCCTCTTCGGTAATTTTGCGCTGGGTAATGTCTGTGGCGATAACGAGAAGGTGAGTAGCGCGTCCGTTCCCATTATAGAGAGGTCTTCGTATAATATGAAGCCATTTTACCGCCCCATCGGGAGTGACAATGCGCTTTTCGGGAAGAAAACGCTCTTGGAGGAGGTCATTTTCGCCGCTAGGCTTGCCCGCGGCGCGGTCTTCATCGGAGAGGAGAGGGAAGTCGTCCTCTGTTTTGCCCGCTATCTCGCCTACGCTTGCGCCGAAGAGGTCTGCGGTGGCTTGATTGGCGAGCGTTATGCGCCCCGCGTCGTCTTTCACAAAGATGATATTGGGGGCGGTGTCTAGCACATTTCGCAAGAGGGCTTGTTGTTCTGCGGCGTTCTGTTCGGCTCTTGTGCGCGCGGTAATGTTTACCGCAACCCCGATAACCCCCTGTACCTCTTCCCGCTCGCCATATATGGGCGCGAAGTGGGTCTCAAAATAGATGCCATGCCCTGCCATGAGAGCGTTGTGGCTTTCGCCTCTCAATGCGCGACGCGCGGACTCGATAAAGAGGTCGCCTTCCACAAAGAGATTGGTGATAGACACGCCCAGAACTTCGGAGGGCATTTTGTTGAGCGCTTGCAGAGCGGCTCCGTCAATGAAGGTGAAGCATTCGTCCTTATCAATAGAAAAAAGAATAACAGGAGCGTTGTGAATAACAGTGCGAAGAATCTCTTCCCTCCGCTCCAATGCCTCCACCGCCGCTACGTTGTCTGTAACATCCTCAAAGTAGCCCAGCACGCCAATAGTTTCGCCTTGAGCGTTGTGCATGGGTATTTTAGAAGAGTCTATCCACTGAACAGTCGCATCTTCGTTCTCTATTTTTTGAAGCGAGTGCAGAAGGGGCTGATTGGTCTCAATAACCTGCCTATCTAGCGCGTGGTAGTACGCGCTACGTTCGGGGGAGGGGATAAGGTCGTAATCTGTTTTGCCGATAATATCTTCGGGAGAGTCGCGATAGTGGACTTTGGCATAGTTTGTGTTGCACCCTATGTAGACTGAGTCTCTGTCTTTCCAGTAGAGAAAGAGGGGAATATGCTCAATAATGAGCCGCAGGAAGTTTTCGCGCTCTTGCAGGGCGAGAGAGCGGTCTTCTACGCGCTCCTCCAGACGTTCGTTCGCCTTTCGTAAAACCTCTTCCGCTATGCGTAGCGTCGTCACATCCTGCACGGTTCCGTAAGTCCCCGCCGCTTCTCCCTTAGCGTTAAGGAGGGGGCGACCGAGTTCATGCACATACTTGATGCTGCCATTAGGCGTATAGATACGATACTCATGCTCGTAAGGCAGAGCGAGTTGGAAGGCGGACTCTATATCCGCGAATACTCGCTCCCTATCTTCAGGGTGCAGTATTCGCTCAAAAAGTTCAGGAGACGCTTTTTCGGTAGCGGAACTCCTCTCCAGCATCTGAAAAATCTGTTCGCTCCACCTCAACTCCCCTGTGGCGTGATGATACTCCCAGCGCCCTACCTTCGCTAGGGTCTGCATCTCTTCAAGGAGCCGCTCGCGCTTCTGGTAGCCTTGCGAGTTCTCGGTGATGGCGTGGACGTAGTTTGTCCACTGTTTGCGCCAATCGCGGAGGTTGAAGAGAGCGGCGAGAGCGAGGAGGGCTACGGCGATAACGATACCGGCTACAGCGAAGAGGGCGAGGCGGGAGAGAGATTTTTGGGGTTGAGCGTCCAGCTGAACCACATAGCGCCACATCCACGCCATCCAGAGTATCTGCGCCAAACCGATGCAGGCGAGGGCGATGAAGATGGCGCGAGAGAGCGCCCCAGTGTGGGGGACTTCCTCTGAATCAGGCATATTGTTAGGAGTAAGATGCGCCATGTCGCCAAAACCCTCTTCATATCCAATAATTCACCCTTACATTATAGGACGAATCACGCAATTTAAGAATGTGTTACAGTCCTTAACTCGCGAAATTCATTAAAATTGTTAAGGCGTGACATGAAGCGTGGTTTCGCGCTCGTAGCGTGCGAAGCCGGGCGCAGAGCCTCTAGGCTTTCGCACATACTTCCTAAGAGTGTAGTCTACGGGAACGATGGAGGCGTGTTTTTCGCCACTATGCAGGGCGCATACCCGCGCCGCGAAGTCTAGGACGGCGCGAGGAACCCTGTCGGGCTGGTTCTTTGTGCGGATAACGACGTGGGAGCTAGAGGAGGCGCGAACGTGAAGCCAGATGTCGTTGGAGGCGGCGAGCCGTGTAAGCAGGAAGTCGTTGGCGGTTGCGCTTTCGCCCACCAGTATCTCGTAGCCATGCGGCGCGTGCATACGCCGTATCTTATGCCCTTGAAACTCGGACTGCACTCGTTTGGCTTGCGCCTGAATCTCGACTTCGTCGGTCAGAAGTTGCGCGTCGCGTAGCCGTTTACGGAGGGCGCGAACGCTTTCGGTAGCGCCCTCCGCCTCCGCCTCTATCGCCTCCAACTCCTGTAGCGCCTCCCTCAAATCGTTGAGGGGCTTTTCAAGGAGTTCCGCCTGCTCTTCGGCGGCGCTCGCGCTACTCTGCGCTTTGCGGTAGCGCTGGAACCAACTTTCGGCGTTCTCTTGCGGGCTGAGGCTCTCCTCTAGTGGCAGGGCGACTTCCGGGAAGTCCGGGGCGAAGTAGTCCTGCACGGTCACGCTGGTATCGCCCTGCGCTATTTTCCAGAGGTTCGCCATAATCAGCTCGCCCATCTGTTGAAATCGCTGGGAGTTTTCTCCCTCCGAAAGTAGCTCTTCCGTCGTCTCTTCGCGGTGTTCAAGGCGCTGAATGGCTTTGCTTATCTGTCCGCGCAGAGAGGTTGCCTCCTCCTGAAACCGCGAGTCGCGTATCACTGTTTGGTAGGAGTAGTCTAGGGCGAGGTTAAGGCTGGTTACGCCCTTCTGGTATTCATCCGCTGTTTGCAGAGTGGGGAAGGGATAGGCGTAGGGCAACCCATTGGGGGCTTGAATGAGGACGGGCGCGAAATGCCCCTGCGCGGTAGAGCCGAAAATGTCTAGCCATGCCTCTTTGAGGCTCTCTTCAAGGCTATGGGGCTGGCTCAAGGTTCGCGTTGCGAGTTCGCGGGCGAGAAAGGGCGATAGCCCGGAGTAGGTCTGCAAAAGCGTATCGGCAAGGGCTTTCTCTGTTGGCGTAACGCCCTTGAACGCCTCTCCTATTTTGACGAGCGTGTCAAAATCGAAGGGGTTTTCCCTGTCCGCTTGAGGGGGCGGCGATACGTAGAGGCTACCGGGCAGTATCTCGCGAAAACGGTTTACACGGTGTGTTATGCGCTTGGCGCTGTCTATTATCGCGCCGTTTTCACGCACTAAGACGAGGTTGCTATGCTTGCCCATAAACTCGCCTATCAGCGTAACCGTGATAGGTTCGCCTTCGCTGTCGCGGGTTAAAGCCTTCAACTCGATGATGCGGTCAAAGTCGCGCTGAATGACCTCTTGAACGATGGCGTTCTCTAGATACCTTCGCAGAACCATACAGAAGTTGGGCGGGGTAGGCGAATTGGGAGAGCGAGAGGCGACGCGGTGCATTCGAGCGAACTTCACGTCTATCGAAAAAACTATCCAGTAGGTCTGCCCATGATGGCGCACACTTATCTGTATGTCGGTAGGCGACGGTTGACGCGCCTCTTGAATCTGACCGCCGACGATTTGCGGGGCTAACTCTGCGAGTACGGCGCAGAGGGTGAGACTATCGAAGGGGACTTTTATATTTCGGGTTGGTTTCTCTGTTGATTGCATAGCGCCCTTTTATCGCATGGGGAATCTTATATGCTAAAGATACCGTAAAACGTGGAGCGAGGAGAGTAAAAACCGCGAAACACGCGAAAATCAGCGCCCCCCCCTCGATTGTAAAGTTCAAGGTTATGGGAATTAACCGCGAAATACGCGAAAAGGCGCGAAAAAATGCACACAACAACGCGCTCAACTCTCCAATCTCAAACCACGAGGACTCTTCTCCTTCGGAAGGAGAAGTTGGATGAGGTGTTTTGAGCGAAGGGGCTTGTTAGCGCAATAGTGGCGGGAGGATGTCTTGCTAAGGAGAGGTTAGGTGAAGAAGCCCAACCCTGAACTCTTACCCCGACACCCCTTTAGAGCGTCAATCCAAATACAGAAAAGCGTTTGTCAGCAGGAGCGCCTGCGCGTAGACCTCCCATGCGTTCAGCGGCTGCGGTTTCTCGAAGGGACCTCCAAACTCTGCGGCGGAGTTCCACTCAGAGGGAGCGCCAGCGGGCGGCTTCTCCCCTCCGATTTGCGTGAGGGTAGGCGACCAAGCGAAACTATCGCTCGTCTCGTTCTTCTGGCTATCCGCGATAAAGTCCAGCGTCTCCCCTTTTTTCATAACGACGTTCGCCACCGCAAAATCTACTCCGCCGTGCGCCACGACCTTCGACTCCAGCGCCCCCAGTCTGCTATGCGAGATAGTTGCGAGAATTCCGTCGCCGTTTGGAGAGGGATGCTCTACGCGGCACTTGATAGAGATGTTCATGTCGCGGGGAGCCGTCCAGCGTCGCGTCGCCGCGTGTTTCGAGTCGCCGGGGTGTCCGCCCCCCGCGTTCAGAGTCACCCAGCCTAGCGCCTTATCCGGAAGGGTATCGCCGCCCTGCCACGACGCTCCGGCGAACTTTGGCAGGGGGTTGAACTGCGCGAGTCTTCCCGTCTTAGCATCGTACTCCCCATATCCATACCGCCACGCCGAGAGATACGCCTCCTCCACGCTAAGAGCGGACTTCTGTAGCCTCTGAATAAACGTAACGCCTAAATCTATCGCCGCTGTTTGCGGCGGGCGCGAGTACGTAAGCGCAAGCATTCGCGCCACGCGAGAGCGGGTATTCGCTATGTTGGAGACCTCTTTGCGTCGGGCGAGGCTCTTCGCCATCTCCTGCACGAAGGGGTTGTTCAGCAGAAAAAGAGACTGTTGCGGGACGGTGGTATTGCTACGTTGCGGCGCGTGTTGATTTGGGTCGGGGAAGTCGAACGAGCGCCACAGCGTCGGCAAGGACTGCCTATCCAGAAATGTGTAGAGCGTTCTACGGCGCGACTTCTCAATTCCTTCGATGGGCTGACCGTAGAGCCTGTCGTCCAACGCGCCGCTGACGCTCAAAAGCGCGTCGCGCATCTGCTCAAAATCTAAGCGTCTGCGGTTCATACGTCCTACAAGGCGGTTATCGGGGTCGGCTTTCGTGGTTTTCGGGTCTCCCTCCGCCGCCTGACGGTAGGCGCTGGAGAGCATGATAGTTCGGTGCATTTTCTTGATAGACCACGCCCCTCCGCCGTCCGCCTCCCGTTTCATAAACTTCACCGCAAGCCAGTCTAGTAGCCCCTGATTCGAGGGCGCATCGCCTCGCGTTCCAAAGTCGCTAGGCGTTCGGACAAGTCCCTTGCCAAAATGCCCCATCCAGATTCTATTCGCCATGACGCGAGCGGTCAGAGGGTTCTGCGGGTTGGCGATAGACTGCGCGAGTTCGAGCCTGCCGCTCCCCTTCTCAAACGTTTTTCGGCTATCTCCCGCTACCGCCAAAAGAAACCTGCGCGGCGCATCTCCGCCAAGGTTACTCGCCACGCCGCGCTTGAAGACCTTCTGGGGAGACGGCTTGTCGCTATCTTTGAGCGCCATCGCGCAGGGAGGCGCGCCGGGGTGAGTCGCCTTGAAGTCGAGCATATCTCTGCGAATACCGTCTATCTGGTCGTCCTTCTTCGCCTTTTTCGCGTCTGTAATTCGCGTCTCCATCTCCTTCAGGCGCTTCTGGAACTCAGCGAACGCGGCTTTGTCGGAGGGTTCTCCTATCTGCGGGGCATCCTCCGGCTCTTGCGAGTTGTTGAAAACGGAGTAGAGCGAGTAGTAGTCTTCGGTGGGAATCGGGTCGAATTTGTGGTCGTGACAACGGGCGCAACCGGAGGTCAGCCCCTGCAAACCGCGACACACGACATCAATTCTATCGTCAATTATCTCCTGCGTATCGCCGAGATAGCGATTTCCGACAGTAATAAAGCCGAGCGCGGCGAGGTCTCGCCTGTCTTTCAGCGGAATCTGGTCTGCGGCTATCTGCTCCAGAATGAACTGGTCGTAAGGCTTATCGTCGTTGAGGGCGCGTGTCACGTAGTCGCGGTAGGTGTAGGCGTAGGGGTAGCGTCGCCCGTTCGTTCCCACGAGATAGCCTAGCGTGTCTGAGTATCGCGCCACATCCAGCCACTGCCGCCCCCACCGCTCTCCGTAGCGCGGCGAGGCGAGCAGTCGATCGATGAGCGTGTCGTAGGAGTTGGGAGCGAGGTCGTTTAGGAAGGCTTGCGTCTCTTCCGGCGTGGGCGGGAGCCCTGTCAGGTCGAAGGTTGCGCGCCGAATAAGGGCTACCTTCGAGGCGGGCGGGGCAGGGTTGAGACCGCGCTTTTCCAGCCCTTCGAGAATGTAGAGGTCAACGGGATTTTTTACCCATGCGGTATGTTTGACGGCGGGAAGTTTCGGGGCGCGGAGGGGTTGTAGAGACCAGTGCGTCCGTCTCTGTTCCGCTGTGCGCTCTTCAAAACTTTTGCCTTTGGGCGCGTTTCCGCTCCAAACCGCCCCCGCCTTCACCCAGTCCGCCAGCGCCTGAATATCTGCCTCGTTAAGTTTGCCGTTGGGAGGCATTTTTAACGCTCCGCTCTGTCGCACGGCTTCCATAAGGCGGCTATGTTCGGGGTCGCCAAGGGCGATAACCGCTCCTTTATCGCCGCCTTTCAGTAGCGCGGCGCGTGAATCGAGGCGCAAGCCGCCAAACTGCTTCGTCTCTCCATGACAGGAGAGGCATTTTTCAACCAGTAGAGGGCGCACACGCCTTTCAAACGCCTCCGCTAAAGCGGGGGGCGGAGTTTCGCTAGGCTTCTGCGCTCGCGCCATCAGCGACAACGCCGCTACCGCCAAGGTCGCGCCAACTATGAAGTGAGTCCGCATTCGCGTCTCCTAAATTCTTGGAAAAAAGTCTCTACTTTCAGAATACCCCGATTTTGATACAAAACCAGCGTGACCTTAGCGCAGGTAAGAGTTCAGCGCCGCTACCCGCGAAGCGAGTTCACTCACAAAGTAACTCCCGATGGTTTTCATCCGCCCTATTTCTCACTTGAAGCAGTAGACGAATACGCGTTGAAATCAAAGAGTTACTTGGAAGGTTTGCGGCTCTTCACATAGCCTCACCCCGCCTCTCCTAGCCCTCATCCTGTCCTACGGACATCCTTCTCCCGATTCGGGAGAAAGACCTACCTA
>CAIJLM010000118.1 GCA_903821495.1 uncultured Chthonomonas sp.
ACCCTACCGCTTGACGAAGTGCAGTCGGAGAACAGGAGGAACCTCAAGGCGGCTCTGGGGGGTGATATGGAGCCTCTTGCGCGTGAGTATAACGCTATTTCGGTATTTCTGACAGAGGAGGCGCGTATTATCGGCTCTTTGGACTGCGTAAAATACTAGGTTTTTGAAAAAAGCGCGATTCGCAGGGGAATCAACTACCGAATCCCAAAGAGTCATGTTATACTTATAGTATGAGGAAACAAAAATAGAACATCGGATGTTAGAAAAGAGCGGTTCAGTTCGCTCTAGCATGATGCTTCACTCTTGTAAGTGATTTCGTTGTAAGAAGGATGGAAGACCCAATGACACTACGCAACTTCACAAAGGTAATAGCAGGCGTATTCGCTCTCGCCGCGATTAGTTTCGCCGCGCCGAGCCAAGCCGCTCAACCTGCTATAGACTTCACTGGTTTTAATCACCAGAACATCGGTAGCAACTTCAACATCGGTTGGGAGTTCACGGTTGGCGCAAGCGCCATTACCGTCAGCCAACTTGGCTATTTTGACTTTAATCAAGACGGTCTCGCTACAACCCACGATGTCGCTATCTGGACAACGGGCGGCTCGCAGGTTATCTCCGCTACTGTGGCTTCTGGTACGGGCGGTTCTTTGAATGGCAAGTTCCGATATACCACGATTGCCAATACCGTTTTGACCGCGAACACCACCTACATTATCTCTGGAACCTCCGGAACTGTAGACGAGTTCGCTCTTGGTAGCACATCGGGTTTCCCCGTGACCCTTACGGGCTTGACGGTAGACCCCGGTATCTCGCTCGTTCAGAGCGCTTTGGACAACGGCTCCAACCCCGGTCTCGCGTTCGCTAACGCAACGAGTTCCGCTAACACCCTCTTCGCTGGCGCTAACATGATTTACGCGGCTGGCGGCGGCGGCGGCGGCGGCGGCGGTGGCGGCGTTCCCGAACCCGGAACCGTCGGTCTCCTGATTGCAAGCGGTTTCTCCAGTATGGGACTCGTTTTCCGCAATCGCAAAATCCGCAAGTAGTTCCCTTGTAGGAACAGACTTTCAGAGTAGCCGCCCTTTATAAAGGGCGGCTACTTTTGCGTATAGGTGGACGGCGCTTAGGTAGCGCTTGAATTCGCCTCCCGTTTGTGATACAATAGCCCCTGTAGCAACCCCATTTTCGATGTGAAACAGAGAACCTTCCATGCCTACTTGTGTCGGCATTGCCTTTAAGCGTGTCGCGCGCTCCTACTGGTTCGATTCCGGCGGATTCGACCTCCGCGCAGACGAGCGTGTGGTGGTAGAGACTGCGCGAGGTCCCGAAATGGGAACCGTGAAAATCGAAGAGACTACTGTGCCGGACGAAGAGATTACCGCCCCTCTCAAAAAGGTGTTGCGCTTCGCCGAGCAGAGCGACTACCTGAAAGAGCAGGAGAACCGCTATAACGCAAAAGAGGCTCTTCGCGCCTGTAAAGAGTGGGTGCGCCGTATGGAGATGCCGATGCGCCTCCTCCAAGCGGAGTACTCTTTTGATGGAACGCAGGTGACGGTCTATTTTTCATCGGAGGGCAGAGTAGATTTCCGCGATTTAGTGCGCGAGGTCTCTGCGATACTCCAGTGTAAGGTGATGCTCTATCAGGTAGGAGCGAGAGACCAAGCCAAGATGGTGGGCGGTATAGGCCCCTGCGGGCTTACCCTCTGCTGTGCAACCTTCCTGACCGACTTCGCGCCTGTCTCCATGAAAATGGCGAAAGACCAGAGCCTCTTTCTAAACCCCGTAAAGTTCTCCGGGGTCTGCGGCAAACTGATGTGCTGTCTGCGCTATGAACACGATACCTACGTTGAAGCGAAAAAACGCCTCCCGCAAATTGGAGAGGTTGTGCGCTCTCCGAAAGGGCAGGGGCGGGTTATCGACCTAAACCTCCTCAAAGAGACCGCGCTTGTGCAGCTCATGGAGGGCGGAGTTGAGGTAGAGTTTCCCGCCAGCGAACTCACCATAGAAAAAACGAGCAAATGCTCCGACTGCCGAGGATGCGACGTACAGAAACTTAAATCCGATGTGGAAGAGGCGACGCTAGACGAGGACGAGGAATAGAATGCCAATCTACGAATTTCAATGCAAAGAGTGTAGCCGCGACTTCAAGACTCTACGGCGCGCTGAGAAACTAAACGAAGTGACCTGCCCAACCTGCGGTACAGACCATATCATGCGCCTGCTCTCCGTCACCGCGCAGGTCTCCGCAGAGCAGCCCTCCTTTCAGGGCGGCGGGTGCGGGACTGCGAGAGACGCGGCATCCTGTTGTATGCGCGCGCCCGGCGGTTGAGCGCGTTAGATTTTCTCTCCCGGCGGGAGAGAGAAACGGAGGTTGCCCCCCCGTCTAGGAAGTGCAACCGTCTTTCAGACGGATTAACGGTTTCGGCTGAAAGGCTTATCGTTATCTCGAAAAGCGGTTCGTTATCGGGGGGTTGCGTCTGAAAGACGCTTGCTTTGCTCAGGCAGGGGTTTTCAACCCCTGATAAAAGGCTGGTTCCGTTCCCTTTGCGAGAACAACCCACCTCTTACGCAAGTCCCTCTCCGCTTAGGGGAGGGATGTCCGCAGGACAGGGAGGGGTTAATTTGATAGAAGCGAGTAACTAAGACCAGATGCCTGTGTCTTCACAAAAAACCTACTACATCACCACCCCCATCTACTATGTAAATGGGCTTCCCCATGTCGGCTCCGCGCTCAGCACTCTCTCCTGCGACGTTTTGGCGCGCTACCACCGGCTCAAGGGCGAACAGACCTACTTTCTCACAGGAACCGACGAGAATGCGACGAAGGTGACGCAAGCCGCCGAAAAAGCGGGCGTTCCCGCCATGGATTTTGTGGACGGTCTCGCGAACGCTTTCAAGGAGTGCTGGGCGGATCTACATATCGCCAATAACGACTTCATTCGCACGACGGAACCGCGCCACGCACACGCCGTGCAGGAGTTCTTTACGCGCCTTCTGGCTAAGGGGTACGTCTACCTTGATACCTACGAGGGCTGGTACAGCGTCAGCGACGAGACCTATTTCCGCGACAGCGAAGTGAAGGACGGTATCGCGATTGAGAGCGGAAAGCCCGTCACACTCGTAAAAGAGGAGAACTACTTTTTCAAGCTGTCCGCCTTCACCGAACCGCTACTCGCTCACATCGAAGCGAACCCCGACTGGCTTCTGCCTGAGTTCCGCAAAAACGAAGTGGTCGCCTTCCTCAAAGACGGCTTGCGCGATATGTGCATTACCCGCGTCAATAAGGGCTGGGGCATAACGGTTCCCGGCGACGACAGCAAGGTTATCTACGTCTGGTTCGATG
>CAIJLM010000119.1 GCA_903821495.1 uncultured Chthonomonas sp.
AAGGGGTAGGGTTGGGAAGGGGTGGCTATAGTAGCGTGATTCGCCTCTAATTCTCAAGATTCCAACCTCAAACCGCCTGCTCCCTTTCTCCCGCTTGCGGGGGATAAGGGCGGGGATAGGGGGCGCGCAAGCATCTCCCAGACAGGTCTTTCTCCCGAATCGGGAGAAGGATGCCCGATGAGGGCAGGATGAGGGCTAGTCAAACTTATTCAATCGCCTCTCCCCACCCTCCCCCGCCCGGTGTCTGTACTCGTATAACTGCGCCCGCCGGACAGAGCGCGGAGTATTTGCCGGGCAGTTCCTCAAACTCCCCGCCCGGTAGTTGGCGCTTATTTCTCCCTTTGCCGCCCTCCCCGCCCCCGTTCAAGCCGTAGGGCGCGAAACTGCGCCGCTCCGTGATAAGCGAAACATGAGCCTCCGAGAGCAGTTCAATCGTCCGAATAAGCCCGTTCCCTCCACAATGTAGACCGTCGCCGCCCGTATCGTCCGCAATACGATACTCTATCACTCGTAGCGGGTAGTGCGTCTCTAGCGCCTCGATGGGCGTATTGCGGGTGTTGGTGCAGTGCGAGTGCATGGCGGAAGCCCCATCGCCCTGCGGCGACGCGCCGATACCTCCCGCCAACGTCTCGTAGTAGGCGAAGGGGCGTTCGCGAAGGGAGTCCCATCCCCCGATGAGAAGGTTGTTCATGGTTCCTTGACTAGCGGCGGGGATTTTATCGGGCGCGAAGCGAGCGAGCGCTTTCAGTATCGTATCCACGATTCTCTGGGAGGTCTCCACATTTCCAGCGGCGACGGCGGCGGGAAAGCGGGCGTTGACCACCGTTCCCAGCGGCGCGATAACCGTTACGGGCGCATTGCAACCCGCGTTCGTAGGTATCTCCTCCTCCACAAGGCAACGCACCACGTAGTAGCACGCCGAGCGCGTTATCGCCTCCGTCGCGTTGAGAGAGCCGCGAACCTGCGGGGCGCTCCCCGTGAAATCGAACGTGATTTCGCCCTCTTCAGAAATAGTTAAGTTGACTTGAATGCTGACAAATTTGTCAGATATTCCGTCGTTGTCAAGGTAGTCGGTAGCGCAGGCGCTACCTGCCGGGAGAGCCTTGAGAGTGTTCCGAACCACCTCCGTCGCGTAGGCGATACTCTCAGAGGCGCGAAGTTGGAACCGCTCCCAACCCTGTTGAATCACGAGCGCTTGCAGTCGGCGGATGCCCGTCTCGTTTGCGGAGATTTGCGCCGCGAGGTCGCCTCGTCGTTCGTGCGGAGTGCGGGAGTTCGCGCAGACAAGGTTTTGGATGTCGGCTCTTAACTTGCCGCGCTCCATAAGGCGAACTGGGGAGAGTACTAACCCCTCATGGTAGATTTCTGTACTAAGCGGAAGCGAACCCGGCGACAGCCCCCCAATATCGGCGTGGTGCGCCCTACTGGCTACGTAGCCGATGAGAGTAGCCTGTTGTAGTTCAGGGAGTTGTTGCGGCGTAAGGTATACGGGCGCGACGAGCGTAAGGTCGGGCAGGTGGGTTCCGCCAAAGCGCGGGTCGTTGCACAGCCACATAACGCCCTCTTCCCACTCTACTGCGTCGCGTAGCGCCTCCATCATGGAGGGCATAGCGCCGAGATGCACAGGAATATGGGCGGCTTGCGCGAGGAGTTCTCCCTCCGCTGAAAACAGGGCGCAGGAGTGGTCGAGGCGCTCCTTAATGTTGGGCGAGTAGGCAGTTCGCTCTAACGTCGCGCCCATCTCCTCAGCTATCGCGGAGAGCAGGTTACGCCACACCTCCACCTGTATCGGGTCGAAACTTCTTGTGGTTGGCACGAGTCTCTCCCTCAAGCGCGAACGTCTTCGCCCGTGCGAATATGGCGCTCCATCTTCTTGAAGCCGATAGTGAGCAGTTCGCTCAAGTTGCGAACATCCTCCGCGTTATACTGCATAAGCACGTCGCGGGAGTGGAGGTTGCCGCCCTGATACTCGAACCAGAGGCGCACTGCGTCCATACCGCCTAGCCCCGTCGTTTCGTTCGTGCGCCCTATGCCCAGTTGCGCCTCAATTTTCTTTAGTCCGCCGCGATACCCAAGTCGGCGTAGGAGGTAGCAGAGGTCTACATGGAGTTGGGGCATCTGTAGGCGCGGGAACCTTCGGCGTATGAAGGGCAAATCGAAGCCTGTTCCAAAGAAGGTGACGAGTACCGCCGCGTCTGCGATAGACTCCGGAAACTCTTCAAGGTTCTCCCCTTTGACGAAATGGCGCATGGTTCGCCCATCGAAAACGCCAATGAGGGTGAGGTCTTCCGCCGCCATCTCGCCTGTGGTTTCGATGTCTACAAAGGCGATACGGTGTCCGAATGAGGGAACCGCTCGCCAGTGTTCTCCCGCGTCAAGTCGTTTCGCAAACCAGCCGAAATCTTCCTCGTCGAGTCGCCTCAGCGACTCCTCTATGACGGGGGTGAGCGCGGTGTACTGCGTTTCAGTTAGCGGAAGTTCGCTCTGAGAGAGGGCTAGGTAGCGGTTCCAGTCTGTTACGCCCTCCTGCCATAGTCGCAGTTCGGTGGTTCGTCCAACCGTAGGCGCGTGAATAAATGTCGATTCAAGCATAGGAGGCAGGCTCATCGGGTATCCTTTAATATACAGAAATGTGTTAGCCTATTTCGCTACGCGGAGGCGGATTTCCTTGTTTGGCGCGACATTTTTATTAAGACCTGTTACGAAAGCGGCGACGGCGCGTCATACTAAACCATAAGAGTTCAGAGAGGAGTTTTACAAACACGATGAATCGAAAGTTGATGATAAAATGGGCGTTGGGCGCGATGTTCGCTCTGAGCGGCGCGGCTATCACGCTACCCGCTAACGCTACCCCCGCCGACCCAAGCGCGAATATCCATGACTACGTTTGCAAGAAGCTGGATGACTTTACGGCGACAATGCGCGTGTTGAATCACGACGATAGGGCGCTACGCAAAATCAGCAAGGACTTTGGGCTTATCTACCAGATAACGGGCGATATCAAGGTGAGCTACAAAGAGGAGAACCGCCTTCGCATTGAGGGAAGCATAAACGCCGCGAAGGCGATTATGATTGTGAACGGAACGAAGCAGATAGTACGTATCCCTACTTTTGGGCTGAACAGTACAAACGACCTCGGTGAAACTCCCGGCAAGCGCAAAACGCTTCTGGACATGGGGCTGATATCGGATGGCTACCTCGCCTACACGCAAGCGACGTTCAAAGGCGCTCGCCCTGTGGCGGGAACGCTCTGCGCCGTGTTTGAGATAACCTACAAGCGCAAAGACCTCGACTCCTCGCATCGCATTGTTTGGGTAGACCCAAAGACGAAAGCCGTATTGAAGCGCGAAGAGTACGACCAAGCGGGCAAACTCAACGCCGTCTTCACCTATAAAGACCCCAAAGAGGTAGAGCCGGGCGTGTGGTTTCCCTCCTCTATTGAAGTGACGAACAATCAGGGGCAGAAGGCGGGCGCTACCAACTACGCGAATGTGAAAGTGAATACCGGGCTAGAGGATAGCGTCTTTAAGTAGAGTCTAGTCGGTTTCGGGAGGGAGTTGGCTACACAAACCGACTCTCTCCCCTATTTTTCGCGTGTTTTCTGTGTTTCGCGGTCTTTCTTTTGTGGAAGTAAAAAGATTTGGTTGCGCGAAGTAGCGGAAATACTGTATTCTTAATACGCTTAGGCGGTGACAAAACCTGCGCCGCCTTCCGTATTGAGTGCAGAGCGCGTTGAAGCGCAGAAGATTGTCCATTTTCATCGATTTAGAGGATGTGTTCGTTATGAATAGACGTGTGTTAGTGGTTCTAGGGTTTGTGGCAGTGGTCGCCGCTGTCTTTCTTATTCTTCCCAAGCCGGAATCCAGAGTGCGAATTATTCCGCACGACCAGATTTTGAATAAAAACCTAGGGATGAGCCTACAGTACTGGCTGAACAACGACGAGATACTGGTGCAAGACGACCTCTACGCCAACAGCGAGTTGCAGGGGTGTCAGTTTAGCCGCTACAACTTGAGCGAACGAAAAAAGACCCCGATTCCTGGTCTCGCCGAGAAGTTAGGCAAACTCGTCATTCGTTGGCAACTCTCCCCCGACAAAGCGAGGTTGCTCGCAGTCGTGAAAACAGGCGAAAAGACCGAGTTTGTCACAGCGAAACTCGATGGTTCGGAAATCGTCCGCGTCCCCGCTACCTATCCGGGCGAGTACTATTTTGGCTGGCAGGCGGATAGCAAGGGATGGTACGAGTTTCAAGAGAAATTTAAGGATAAATCCCCGAATGTCGTGACGTATGGGCTGGATGGCAAAGAGATACCGCCGCGCCGCACAGTCTCCACTGTAGCCTATGCGATGAGAATGCGACAGTATCAGAGTATGCTACCCAATGAAAACTGGTACGAGATTTCGTACATCGAAGCGGGTACGATGGGCGGGGGAACCCTGCACCTCCAACTCAAGGGCTTCAAAGACTCAACTGCTCCGCTGAAGGAGTTTGAGATTAAAGTTCCTGCCGAAATGCACCTGACCGCTTACGCGATTTCGCCCGATAGAACCCGGATTGCATGGCTCACTAATACCGAGAAAGGCGGAGGTCCCGAAGGCGCGGACTACGCCCAGCGACTTCTCATAACGCGCCTTGATACGAAGAAGACACAAGAAATCGCGAACGACGGCATCAACCTTGACATTGCGACTCGCCAAGACTCGGATAGACACCTACTTCTAACCTGGTCGCCAGACGGTAAAAAATTAGCCTACTGCTTAGACGGCGCATTCCGTATCGCGGACTATGCAGGGATTATGGGGAACCCTCCGCCCGCCTCCGCCGCCCTACCGACAGAGTAGCGCGGGATACAGCGAGTTTGGCTTTATAACGAGAATTTGAATGTGAGAGGAGCGCGAGAACTGCGCTCCTCTTTTCTTTCGCTTCGCTTACGCTAGAAAACCACGAAGTAAGAAGGACAAGACGCGGCTTGCGGCGAACTTTAGGAGCGAAATTAACCTGACAGGTGGAGGATAGAATGGCGAAGATAGAGCAGTCTTTGGCGTGGTGGTGTTTCGGTCGGTTTATGGATTCGAGCGAACTGATTAGACGCGCTAGCGCAATTGGTTACGCGGGCGTGGAGATGGCTCCCGAAGAGGTCTGGAGGCCTGTTCTGGACAGCGGCATGAAGGTCATTACGATGGCGGGGCATCAGTCCCTATCGGATGGGCTAAACAAGCGTGACAATCACGACAGAATTGAGAAAGAGATTAACGCTAACCTCGAAGTCGCGGTCAAGTGGGGGATTCCCTGCCTCATCGTCTTTAGCGGCAACCGAAACGGCATTGACGATAAAGAGGGACAAGACAACACGATTGACGGCTTGAAGCGTGTGGCGAAGTCGGCGGAGGACGCAGGAGTTACACTCGTTCTGGAGCTTCTGAACTCAAAAGTAGACCACCACGACTACCAGTGCGATAGAACAGACTGGGGCGTAGAGGTCTGCAAAGCGGTAGACTCCTCCCGCGTGAAACTTCTCTACGATATCTACCATATGCAGATAATGGAGGGCGATGTTATTCGCACTCTCCGCAACAACATCGACTATATCGGGCATTTCCACACCGCGGGGAATCCGGGACGCAACGAACTAGACGAGATGCAGGAACTCTACTACCCCGCTATCATGCGAGCGATTGCAGCGACGAACTATAGCGGCTATGTAGGGCAAGAGCTGATACCAAAAGGCGACGCGGTCGCCGCGCTAGAGCAAGCCTATAAGGTCTGCGACGTTTAGGGGATCATTGGAAAAGGAGGTCTGTTTATGCCGGAAACCAAGAGATCGGAATACGCGCCAGTAAACCTGCCCTCTGTTCCTGCGAATCCTGAAAATTGGTCAGAATCCAGTAAGCGCGCCACGATTTATTCTTATTTGGTGGAGTACCAGGACATTCACTTTTAGTGCTGTCATTGTCAGTGCATGGCGGTTTTCTCCGCAGAGGCCCAACGTGAGTCATTCGAAGTGCGAAAGAACTACATCTGGCAACGCCGAAATCTCTGCGAAGAGTGCTACAAGATTCGCGTCCATCTTGAGGGCGAGGTCAAAGAGTTTCAGAGACGTTGGAAAGTCGAGCGCCCTACACTTGAGAAGGATCGGGCGGCGCTGACGCGCTGGCTGCAATTGCTGGAAGAACTTCCTCGGTATGATGCTCGACGGAATCATGGGCAAATGAGAATGTTGGAGAAATTGCTGGCCATTGCAATCTGATAGAATGGCGCAGGGGCACTCTCATGAGGGGAGAATCTTGATGAGCAAAGCGATAGAGAATCTTCAATCCGCCCTGCAAAGGGCGATGGCGGGATGCCCGAAGGCGGGCGGCTTTCCTTATCTTGCCGAGACCTTGCGGCAGGCGGGTATTCTCACAACGTCTGGTATTTGCCCTCCTGCCAGAGCCTCTATCACACCGAAGATGGGGCGATAATGACCGTTGGAACGCCGCTGGTTTCTGGCATGGTGGATGCGACCGGGAGGCGCTGATTACCGTGCTACGAACCGATCAGTCTGGGGAAAGTAGTTTCGAGCAGTTCATGGAGGCGAGTTGGAAAGCCGGAGTAGTTCGTTACGATGTGGATTTCTCCGCCCGCATAGTCCGCTACTATGGGGCAAGTGGCGAGGAGTACGTGGAAGCCTATCCCCTCGTGGAGGTTTAGCGTATGTAAGTGAAGGAGGGCGATGTAATTTCCTGCATACGTCAGAACATTTCGCACATAGGTCATTTCCACACTGCCGGGGTGCCCGGAAGGAATGATCTGGACGACCAGCACGAACTGTACTATCCCGCCATCTGCCGCGCCATCGCCGCCACAGGCTACGATGGCTATCTAGGGCAGGAGTTCACGCCCAAAGGCGATCCGATCGCCGCATTGGAACAGACATATAAAGCGTGTGACGTATAGACTATTGGAAACGATCCTATCTATGGAAACGAAATCAGCGTTCCGGTAGTAGGGACGCTGATTTCGTGCAGGTTAAAGGAAGGCAAGCTGCGCCGCTGCCTCGAGTTCCTCACCGCGAAACCGAAGCTCAGGGCGACCTAGGAAGAGGCGTAAAACCTTGGTCTGCCAACACTCAACTGAAGGAACTGAATGTGAAACACACCATAGCGCTCCTCACTGCCTTGCTACTGACGCTGCCGACAGCGCTGTGCGCGGACGACTCACCGAAGGATGAAGCCGCGGCTTTAATCCATGCACGCACCGAAGCGGCCAAAACCTTTAAGAACGAGGTCTCACCGTTCATGGAGACCTACTGTTTGCGTTGCCATACAGACAACAGGCGGAGCGGAGGTGTAACCTTCCAAGATTTACAAAAGAATCCGAACGGGCCGGCGTTCCAGATGCTGTGGAAGCGAGCGTCCACCCAGATCGCGGCTCATGACATGCCACCGGCGAATGAGAGTAGGCAACCGAGCGAAAAGGAACGCAGGGCGGTCATTGAATGGGTAGCAGGAATGAAGAAACGTGTGCCGAAGGATCCTGGCTTGTTTGTCATTCGACGATTGAACAAGCGGGAATATGGCAACACCCTTCATGATATATTCGGTGTCGATCTTGCGATTGCACGAGATCTGCCAGATGAGGTGGTCGGCGCGGGATACACCAACACACTCTCGCCACTACTGATCGAGAAATACCTTTCAATAGCGAACGATGTTCTGGACAAGTCATTTTCACCCTCCGGATCAAAGCCGACAGCAGTGCAGCGGAGGTTGCTCGGCGAGTCGCCGGATAAAGGAGTGGATCCCACGGTGGCAGCGCGGAAAGTTGCCCGATCACTGGCTCGTCTCGCGTTTCGTCGGCCCGCTTCAGATGCGGAATTGGATGTCCTGATGCGAGTTTTCTCGTTGGCGAGACTGAACGGTAAACCCTATCCCGAAGCGTTGCGATTGATGGTCAAGGCGACCCTGGTGTCACCGCAGTTCTTGTTTATCACGCCCGTCAAAGCGAATAGCAGCGGCAATGAGACGGTGTCACAGGAGATTGTCCCGCTGGACGATTATCAACTGGCGTCACGCCTTTCGTATCTGCTGTGGGCGACGATTCCCGACAGCGAGTTGTCCGCACTGGCAGACTCTGGGAAACTACAGAACACCGGGGTACTCGCCGCCCAAGCCCGACGGCTCTTAAAGGATCCTCGGTCGCGGGCGCTGTTCGATGGATTTGGGGCGCAATGGCTCGGCGTGGACAAGCTTGAGGGCAAGATGTTCGACACCGAGAAGTTTCCGCAGATGACTGCGAAAATGCGACTGGCAATGTACGACGAGGCCCGTCTGTTTTTTCAAGAGGTCCTTCGTAATAACCTCAAATTGACAACCTTAATCGATAGCAACTCCACCTACCTCAACGAGATTTTGGCGAGTATCTATGGGATGGAGGGGACCGTTCGCGGCGAGCAGATGCGACGTGTAACTCTGACGAATTCCAACCGCGGCGGCATCCTCACAATGCCCGGTATTCTCGCAAATAGCTCATTTCCAAACCGCACCAGCCCCGTGAATCGTGGCGTCTGGGTGCTGGAGCAGGTACTTGGCGAACATGTGCCTCCGCCACCACCCAATGTGCCTACGCTGGAGAAGCAGGACAAACTGGTAATAGCGAACATGACGCTGCGACAGCGCACGGAGCTACATCGTTCGAACGCCGTTTGCGCGAGCTGCCACAAGGCGCTCGACCCAATCGGTTTCGGGTTGGAGAATTACGATGCGATCGGTCGCTGGCGAACAGTAGATGATTCCGCCGGTAAAATTGATGCATCCGGCGAACTGCCGGGAGGGCTCCATTTCTCCACACCTGCAGAACTCAAGCGGATCATTGCCTATCGTAAGGATGATTTCTGCCGCAGCCTGACCAGCAAACTGCTGGCGTATGCACTTGGTCGGCAACTCGAAGGGTATGATGAGATCGTAGTAGATGAAATGACAGACTCGACCAAGAATGATGACTATCGGATGCAGACGCTCGTAGTCGGCGTGGTGACCAGTTATCCCTTTACTCATCGTCGAGTGACCAATACAGGAGAGACCCAAAATGCGAAGTAAGTTTCTTATCAGTCGCCGAACCTGTCTGCGAGGGCTTGGCGTATCGCTTTCGTTGCCTCTGCTGGAAACGATGGGCTGGGCGGATGGTCGGAAGTCGACCCCCGCGTCGAAACCACCGGTGCGGCTTGGTTTCATGTACATGCCGCACGGTGTGATCCCCGAGCGATTCTGGCCAACGGATTCCGCCGGGTTCTTGAAGTTGCCACCACCGATCCTGGAGCCGCTGCGTGGAGTACTCGATCAGTGCCTACTGGTGAAAGGGATCAGCGGCGTGCCCATCGCGCCATTCAACGGCGCGCCGCATGCTCTGGAACTCTCAACCTGGCTGACGGCAACCTTGCCGGATTCGCAAAACAGGGCAGTCGTGAACATCGCCACCTCTGCCGACCAGATCGCTGCGAACTATGTCGGCGCTTTCACTCCTCTGCCGTCGCTGGAACTGGCGACGATGCCTCAAACACACATGGAGCACCAGGAAGGGCTGCACGAAGCGTATTACTCGCACTGCAGTTTTCGCGGGCCTCGCCAGCCAATGCCAGCCGAGATAGATCCCGCCAGCGTTCTCAAGCGATTGTTCCAATGCCGTGAGACAGGCTTCGGTCCCGCGAGTAAGACATCTTATGCCCCACTGGACCGTTCAATGCTCGACCTGGTTTTGGGAGGTGCAAAGGAACTACGCGGAAAACTGAGCCGTGACGACCAGCAGAAGCTGGACGAGTATCTCGATAGTGTGCGGGCTGTGGAACGACGAATCGCGGCAATCCAGGCGCGGCAGAAAGAGAGTTCTCTGGCAAAGGCCAACGTCGCCACCTCCAACACGGTCGCCGCCCGTTCGGTGCCGATTGAGGTCAAAATCCCCACGGGCGACAAACGTAGCGAGTATATGCAGGTGATGTGCGACCTCAACGTGCTGGCGTTCCAGTGCGATCTCACCCGTGTGAGTACTTACATCGGGTCGACGCCAAACGGCGTGTCGTACCCGGAGCTTGGCTTCAGTGACGAGCATCACTCCCAGACGCACCACAACAACAATGACGTGATGCTCGACAAGGTCACCAAGATCAACGCTTTCAACGTGGCTCAATTTGCCTACATGGTGAAGAAGATGGCCAGTTTGAAGGAAGGCAGCGGCACACTACTCGACAATTGC
>CAIJLM010000120.1 GCA_903821495.1 uncultured Chthonomonas sp.
CCAACAGTGAGAAGTTCAATCCTCCCGCCCTCTAACTCCTTCACGTTTACGATTCGAGCGGTGCAACCAATAGCGTAGGGCTTCGCCGCCCCGCCGACTTCGCTCCCCTCGCGTATCAGCGCCACGCCAAAGGGGAGGTCTTTCTCGACACACTCCCGAACCATCACTTTGTACCGCTCCTCGAAGATGTGGAGGGGCAGGGGGATTTGTGGAAATAGAACGTGATGTAACGGGAATAGCGGTAGGCGAAAGATACGAATAGACATGGTTAATCTCTCTCCTCGTGACCAAAGGGGGCGGGTGCAGCGCCCTTAATACGAGCCACAACATCCTCCAACGCATAGAGACACATATCCGCCGCCGCCGCGCTGTACTCCTCCAACTCCTGACAAGGCTTCAAATCAGCAAGCGCGGCGCGGTAGTGCGCCTCCGCGCTAGAGAGGTCATTAAAATGATAGAAGGCGAGGTTGCCGAGTTGGTGGCGGCAAACCCCTTTGGCGTAAAGGAGGTGAAGCGAGGAGGAGACGACCATGAAGAGGAGGCGCAACGCCTCTTCGTAGCTCTCTTGCGCTTGCGGATAGCGTTCGCGCCGTACACAGATTTGACCGATAGCCATTAGGATATCCGCCTGCTCGAACTCCGTGTCCTCCTGTAGAGCCAACTGCTGACGCTGACGCTCGTGCCGCGCTATCAGGAGTTGCAAGCGCTCTTCGGGTTGGAAGCGTAGGGCGTTTATCGCGGCGACGGCTTTACGGGCGCACTCTCCCACTTTCGCGGTCTGGTGAATAGATTGGTATACGTTTATCGCCTCTTGATAGAGGTTCGCCGCCTCCGGACGCTGTTCCGCTTCCACCAGATAGTCCGCGCAGGTTTCACAGGCAAGCCCGCGCTCTTCACGCAGAGTCGGGATAAACAGATAGGTTGTTTTCGGGGTATCCATTTCGGCGTAGAGCAGGACAGACTGACGCAAGAGCGCAATCGCTTCGGAGAGGTATCCGCTCGCGTGTTTCAGTCGCCCCTGTGTAAAAGCCTCCCTTGCGGGGAAATTGTCCCTATTCGCTTGCATAATACCCCTGATTCAACATCGCCTTACAAGACTCCTCTAAATGTAAGAGTTCACTCTTTTGGGAATTAACCGCGAAAAGCGCGAAACACGCGAAAAACAGTGTACACAAGCCCCAAAGTTGGGACAACACGCCAAACTTCCCAATCTCAAACCACAAAGACTCCTCTCCTTTGCGAAGGAGAGGTTGGGTGAGGTTATGTGAGTATCCGTAGCCCTGAACTCTTACTCTAGATATAGACGGGGCGGAGAGCGGAATCGCTTCTAAATTTCGTCTCATTTCCGCTAGAAATTTCCACCATAGGGTAACAAAGCGCGGGGCTATATGTCACACTCTTTAGTAGGAAATTTGTAGTGCGTCCCCTGCGGGAGGAGATTGGAAAGAGATGCAAGCAACTCGATTTAGCATTGGCGGTCTTTTCGGGCTATTCGCCCTTGTCGCGCTTACTGTTGCGGGTACGCCCGCTATTAGTGATGATACCCCTCAGAAAGAGAAACTGAAACCTGAAACCGTAGAATTTTTCGAGTCGAAGGTGCGCCCTCTCCTTTTTCAGCGCTGTTTCGGCTGTCATGGCGAGAAACAACAGATGGGCGGTTTGCGCCTCGACTCAATGGCGCACATAGTGAAGGGCAATAGCGGAGGTCCCGCTGTCATTGCCGGCAAGCCCGACAACAGCCCCCTCATTCAGGTCGTTCGCTACGACGGCAAGGTGAAGATGCCCCCCGCCGGAAAACTCTCCAAAGAGGAGGTAGCGATTTTGACGCAGTGGGTGGAGATGGGCGCTCCTTGGCCCGGCGTGAAAGCGTCGGATATAAAAGCCGCGAACGCCAACCCTGCGCTAGACAAGCAGGGGCTTTGGTCTCTGCGCCCCGTAAAAAAGCCCGCCGTTCCCGTCGTCAAGAATAAGGCGTGGGCGAAAACCGCTATAGACGCTTTTATACTGAGCGCTTTAGAGAAGAAGGGGCTATCGCCATCTCCTTCGCTAGACCGTCGGAACCTGCTACGCCGCGTCTCCTACGACCTGACGGGACTGCCTCCCACCCTAGAAGAGAGTACGCAGTTCCTCTCCGACAAAGCGCCCAACGCCTACGAAAAGGTGATTGACAGGCTACTCGCCTCTTCGCGCTATGGAGAGCGGTGGGGGCGCTACTGGCTAGACGTGGCGCGTTACGCCGACACGAGGGGCTACAACTTCGTCTCCGACCCTGTGTATCACCACGCCTACAACTACCGCGACTGGGTGATACAGGCTCTCAATGAGGATATGCCCTATAACGATTTCGTGAAGTATCAGCTCGCCGCCGACCTTATGCCTATGGGCGACGACCATCATAACCTCGCGGCGCTGGGCTTTCTTACGCTAGGGCGACGCTTCCTGAACGACATCGTTTTGATTACCGATGACCGTATTGACACAATAGGACGCGGGCTAATGGGACTCTCCATTGCTTGCGCTCGGTGTCATAACCATAAGTTCGACCCCATTTTGGCGAAAGATTACTACTCGATGTACGGGATTCTCGTGAGTACGCGAGAGCCAGACCCGCCCGTCATCATCTCGCCTAAAGAGCTACGAGACCCCTACGAGACTTACCAGAAAAAACTGGTCGGCGCAGAGCGTGAGCGCGACGATGTGACAATGAAGCAGGTACGCGCCCTACGCGCAAAGAAAGAGACCCTCTCCAAGCAGGTTCAGACAACCCTTCAACTTCTGCGCGAAGACTCGCTACCAAACGATAAGGAGTCCCCCGTCCTCTTTCCCGCCTTCGAGGAAGCCGCGAAGAGCCGCCTTACAACGCTCAAGCAAGAGATTGCGGAGATGAAGAAGTCGCCTCCAAAGGCGCCTGAGTTCGCCCACACCGTTGAGGAGACGCTTCCCGCTTTTGAGCCTTATGTGTTCCTGCGTGGCAATCAGGGCAACCGAGGAGAGACGACAACCCGCCACTTCCTTGCGGTACTCGGCGGTAATGAAGCGGAACCCTACAAGAAGGGGAGCGGACGGCTTGAACTCGCGGAGTCTATTGTTAATAACGCCAATCCTCTGACGGGGCGCGTCTTCGTCAATAGAGTTTGGATGCACCACTTCGGAAACGCGCTTGTTCGCACCCCCGCCGACTTTGGAACACGCGGAGAACTTCCCACGCACCCTGAACTTCTGGACTACCTGACGGCGCAGTTTATGGAGGATGGGTGGTCTCTCAAGAAACTACATAAGCGGATACTCCTCTCCAACGCCTACAAGCAGTCTAGTGAAAACAACCCAAAAGCCTTCACCACAGACCCGGAGAACCGACTCGTATGGAGGCAGAGTCGCATTCGCCTCGACTTTGAGGCGATGCGCGATTCGATACTGAACGCTTCGGGGCAGATGGATGCGAAGTTGGGAGGACCCTCCGTAGATATTCTCAATGCGCCCTACACCAAGCGCCGCACAGTCTATAGTTTCATTGAACGGCAGAACCTACCGGGTATATTTCGCACCTTCGACCTCGCCAGCCCCGACTCTAGCACCGCGCAACGCTTTCAGACAACCGTGCCGCAACAGGCGCTCTATATGCTGAATAGCCCGTTTGTAGTGGAGGCGGCGCGTAGTATGGCTCTGCGTACCGATTTCAATGGTATTTCCAACGAGGGCAAGGTGGTTAAGGCGTACAATCTTCTCTTCCAACGCGCCCCCACGCCCGCAGAACTGCAACTCGCGCTTCAGTTTGTAAACAGTAATAAGTCCAGCGTTGCGAGGGCGCTCGTGTGGCAATATGGCTATGGGGGCGCGTCGGAGGATGGTAAGAAGGTGGCGAATTTCACCCCGCTTCCTCACTGGTCGGGAAGTCAATGGCAGGGAGGCGCAACCTTCCCGGATAGCAAACTCTCCTACCTCATGCTTACCAGTCAGGGCGGACATCCGGGAGCGGATGTGCAACACGCCGCTATTCGCCGTTGGACTTCTCCAATAGATGGAACCGTTAAAGTTCAGGGTAGTCTACAGCATCCTGAAAAGCGCGGAGATGGCGTGCATGGCGCAATTGTCTCTAGTCGCACGGGTAAAATAGGCGACTGGAACGCGCACGCGGGGAGCGCTGAGACGAATGTGCAGGACATCGAAGTGAGAAAAGGGGAGACCCTCGACTTCGTGGTGGACTGTAGAGGCTCACAGGAGTTCGACGCTTTCCAGTGGTCGCCCAAAATTACGCAGACCCAAGGAGGCGGCGCGAAAACTGTCGCCAATCAGCGGATGTTGTCGTGGTCGGCGGAGTCGGAGTTCGCGGGACCCAGTTCTCAGTCGGGTTTTTCGCGATGGGAAAAGTACCTGCAACTTCTGCTAATGACGAATGAGTTCGCCTACGTAGAGTAAGAGGTCTATCCGATGTTTCTATCCATTCTCGCTTCGCTTGCGTTTCCGCGTGACCTCTACAGTAAGACTATCGCCTTTTCGGGCTACGAGTGGGCGATTAAGCAGAGCGAGGAGCGCTTTGGACCGGGCCCCAACTACTTTTCGGACAGCGCTGAGAACGTCTTTGTGGACGACAAAAAGCGCCTCCATCTGAAAATTACTCGGCGCGATGGCAAATGGCGTTGCGCCGAGATTCTGCTCAAGAAAAAGGCGGGCTACGGAACTTACCGACTTACGCTAGACGCGCCGACGGATACGCTGGATAGAAGGGCGGTTTTCGGCTTCTTTACGTGGAGCGACGCCCCGGAAGACACGCACCGCGAGATAGACGTTGAGTACTCTCGATGGGACATGGAGAAGAACGAGAACACGCAGTATGTGATTCAGCCCTACGAAAAAGAGGGGAATACCCACCGCTTCGACGTTCCCGCCAAACTGAACAAATCTGTTCACCAGTTCCAGTGGTCGCCGGGGCGGGTAGTCTTTCAGAGTTTCAAGGGCGACAAAGTGGAAAAGAGTAGTCTGTTTCATACATGGACGACGATGCAGGACGCGCCGCACGCTGGCGACGAGGCGCTACATCTCAACCTCTGGCTCTTTCGTGGAGCCGCGCCGGCAGGTGGTCAGCCAGTGGAGGTCGTTATCAAAAAGTTCGAGTTTACGCCTGAGAAGTTTTAGCGTATCCCCTCAGGGGCAAGTAACGTTTTCGCCGGCGCTTTCATCTAAAGAGTGTTCTATATAACATTTGAAAGCGAGCCGCCGTTATGTTGATGAAGCCTTTGCCTTCTACGTTGCCTATCGTTATACAGTATGCGCCTCAGAAAACCGCAAAACCGCAAGCGCTACAGGTGAACAAGCCCGATGAAGAGGGTTACACGCCTTTGATGTATGCGGCGCGCCGTGGTGATTTAGTGGCAGTGCGCCTACTGATAAAACAGGGCGCGGACGTGAACCTAAGCCACACAGAGTTTGGAGTAACGGCGCTGACGGAAGCGGTGACATCGCGTCGTTTCAATATCGTGAACTACCTTTTAGGGCATGGCGCAAGCATAAATTTGAGAGACAAGCACGGTTACACTCTGCTTCATCGTGCAGTAAGCGATTTGGATATGGTCAAGTTGCTTCTCTCTCGTGGGGCGTGCATCTCCGCAAGGACGAAATCGGGTGGAACGCCTCTTCATCATGCGGCGGGCGGCTCCTATCTTGATACGGTTAAACTGCTTGTCGCTATGGGAGCGGATATTAATGCGCGAGATGAGGAGGGGCAGACTCCGCTTGTGGAAGCGGTTAGCTCAAAGCGAATTAGTCTGATTGAGTGGCTGATAAAACACGGCGCTAAGGTCAACGCGAGGACTAGACATGGCTCTACCGCGCTTATTCGGTCTTGCCACTATCCATATAGTTCTGAAATACTGTCTCTGCTCTTGAAAGCGGGCGCGAATCCCAATACCTCGACCGACGGCGGAGTTACAGCGCTTATGACTGCTTGCGATGCGGGGGACAATGACGTTAGAGGCGACCCCAGCGACGAAACGGTAGCGCAGTGCGTAATTCTGTTGCTAGCCTATCGCGCCAACGTTGGCGCGGTGGATTGCGACGGGGATGGAGCCTTGCAGTACGCTATAAGCCGAGAGCGCTATTTTCTCATCCCGATACTATTTGCGTCTTCCCTTTTGCCTTTTTGAACGAGTTTTTGAGGAAGGAATCCTTGGTCAATATATCTTAAAACCATTAAGACGACTCTACTCGCCACGCTACTGGCGGGGGCGGTCTGCGTGGGGCTAACCCGCGTGCAAAGACCAAACAAGAGGCGCATATCCCTGCGAAAGCGGAACCAGCGCCCGCAGTCGTTGGGGATTGGATATATTTGTTGCCAGCGAGAAGGAGTTTGTCGGCTTCTTCACCAGTAAGGGCTATACGGGAACTTTTCGCCTCTCGCGCACGAAGTAATCTCTAGCCGCTAACTGTATCGACTACCATTTTGCGGAGGCGAAACTATCCTCCGCGCCTACCCTCAACATTGGGTAAGGCAAGAAAGGAATGCTACCATCAAAACAGGCATCTCACGCCAGCACTCTGGCTTTACGCTCATCGAATTACTTGTAGTTATCGCTATTATCGCCATCCTTGCGGCGATTCTCTTTCCTGTTTTCGCGAAAGCCCGCGAAATGGCGCGTCAGACGAGTTGCTTGAGCAACACGCGCCAGTACGCCACCGCGACCCTCATGTATGTTCAGGACTATGACGAAACCTTCCCCATGTCTGCGAATCTTAACGGATTCTGCGTGGACACCTTTTACAGCGTGGTGAATCCTTACGTCAAGAACTCCCAGATAACACAGTGTCCTTCCGAGCCGGAAGCGATGAAGGTTGCAGACCTTGTAGGAGCGCCCTGCGCGAACACCCCCACCTTCAACAGCTACTCGGTAAATGGAGCCGTTTTCGTCAATGGCTTCTACCCCGGAGCGACTCCTACGCGCCTCGCCTCTATCAATCGCTCTTCGGAAACGATTATGGCGTATGATGGGAACACGATAAACGGCGTATACCCCGGCTCTCAGGTGCAGATAGTGCAACCCCGCCACAATGAGAACTTCAACGCCAACTTCACCGATGGGCACTCCAAATCTATAAAAGCGACGGATACCAAGACCAAAGCTCCGCAGTTTACGGTATTTGGTCCGGGTAAAATGTTGGAGGTGTGGAGAATTGGAGCTAACGGCGGATTCTATAAAGATATGACGGAGTGCCTCGGCATTCCTACCGACAACTAAGCGTTAGGCGCTTCGCTCTCTCGCCTCCTCCCAGCGATACTCATCATCGCTAAGAGGAGGCGAGACTGTCTACTTCGCAGGAATCACATAGAACAGAACGCCGAGCGTATCGCCCACCCTGTTCGTCGTGTGGCAACTAATACACGTTTTGCTTTTTGCTATCACCGGGCGGAAGAGTATTTGATGCTTCGCGATGTTTACATTGACCGATTTCCCCGCTTTGCACTGCGCCAACGCGTTCGCGCAAGCTTCCGATACCGCTTTGTCGTTCTCCCGCTTCCACTTTACGAAGTCTTTGGGAGCCGAAAGAGAGATAGGGGCGGGAACTCCAACTACTGGTCTGTCTCCCAGGTTCAGATACTCCAGCGAGGGGCGCAAAGCGACTTCCGACAAGGTTCTGGCGAAGGCTAGGTGGGTTGAGCCGACAGCGAGGTTGACTTTTCTGTGAACTGCGTCGTTTGAACGCCCTTGAGTCGCTTTGGATGGGTAGAGGTGCGATTTAGGTTGGATATGGTAAAACCCGAACACGCAATCCGTCAGTATCAGAGGGGTATCGTAGTTACGGCTTAGGTTATCGAGTTTGGGCGGTATGACAACCATCCGATTTATTCCAAAAACCTTCGTATCGTCGCTCTGAAAGCGCTCCTGCGCGAACTTGTCGTAATCCTCCACATACTGCGTCAGAGAGCGTACAGGAATCGCGGGTTGAACCCGTTTAGCGGTCTTTTGCCCCATGCTGTTGATAGCGATTGAGCTTAGTAGTA
>CAIJLM010000121.1 GCA_903821495.1 uncultured Chthonomonas sp.
GGCGAGCGTTGGGGCTGACGGCTTTTAGTTCAGCGGCGACTCCCGCCTGATTCTCCACGCGCACCAGAAAGACGCGCCACCCGTTCGCAAGAAGTTCTGGCTTTGCAGCTCCCTGCTTCACCTTGACTCGCGACTCCGGGTTGATATTGACCGTCAGCAAGCAGAGTGAATCGAGGGCGTTCTGCACTCCCTGAACCGCCTTCGCTTCATTCGGTTCATTCGCCGCCTGCTCCAGTAGTTTCTGATTGCGTGCAGGGAGGGGGCTACCGAGGGCGTTTAGCCCCTCTTCCACCCGCCGCGCCTGAGCGATAAGCGGTTGCGCGGCGACATTCACCGCCTGCCCTCCCGCCTGTGAAGCCGCCAGCGTCAGCGTACATAGTAGCGCCGCCGCCCCTATTCGATAGTGCATCGTTCGCTCTCCTTTTGCCTGTATGGCGCTCCCTCTAACGATAGAGTCGCCTCTCTCTGATGAGTTCATTCGCGGGAAGGCTTCCTTTTTCCTGTACGAATAGCAAAAAACGTCTCTACGCCGAACTACGCGCAAATAAATTTCGATAAATACTACGATACCCCCTTCTCACGCAAGCGACATCTTGATATAATAGAAGGGAAGAGGGTGAAACGTTTCAGTTAATCCCTTCATCGCACTGCTATCCCCCCTTACTATGGAAAGGATTGATTCCATGTTACGAAGTAAACGAGCCTTTACGCTCATCGAACTCCTTGTCGTCATCGCTATTATCGCGATTCTCGCGGCGATTCTCTTCCCTGTCTTCGCTCAAGCCCGTGAAAAGGCGCGAGGAATATCCTGCCTCAGCAACCTGAAACAGTCGGGAACCGCTACTCAAATGTACGTTCAAGACTACGACGAGACTTTCCCTATGAGTCTCTATATGTCTACCGACGCTTCCGGCGCGTGCGTCTATACGTTCTATCACGAACTAACGCCCTACCAGAAGAACGCTCAGATAATGCAGTGCCTCTCTAAGCCGACAGCGGTGGACTTTATTGCGGGTTGGGCGAATGTCAGCGGCGCAACGGGGCTTCCGCTTCTGTGCGCGAGCGCCCCCGCCATCAAATACCTGAGCTACAACTTCAACTACGCGGTTATCGACAACGGCTCTCCAAGCAACATCTTCGGAAACGACCCCAGCCGCGCCACCAAGAAACTCGCTTCGTTCGAGTACCCCGCAGACACGGGGCTTATCTCCGACGGTGTACCTAGCATACAGCCCATAAACGGTCCCCCCGACTTCGCTTGCGGTCTGTTCTACTCGCCCGTAGACGGTCGACACAGCCTGTTCATAAACGCGAACTATGTAGACGGTCACGCCAAAGCGGTGAAGGCGAACCCCGAAACCGACGCGAACGGAAAGCAGTACACCTGCGCGGGTCTGGACGGTCAGGTTCTGAACATCTTCAAAATCGCTCAGGGTCCCTACACCGGAAGCCAAGAGATGTGGGGCATTCCTCACAAAAACGCCGACGGCTCGTGGTACATTAGCAACCCGTAGTTAGTTCGCAGGAGAAGGAGGCTATTGATGAGGTCTTCCGTGTCGAAAGGAGCCGCTCTCGCGGCGATTCTGATTGTACTGCTTATCGTCGCCGCTTTCGGGTGGAAGACGGTAAAAGGCGGCGCGACAGAAGGCAAGGTAGAGATAGACATCTCTAAAGTAAAGGAAAACATGAAGAGTGGCAAATTTGGCGGTCATTAGCGAAACGATGACGCTTTGCGCTTGACGTATCAGTTCACGCCCTTCCCGCTTCGGGCAGGGCGTGAACTGTTTACCAATCTCTGAAAACGCTTCTAGTTCCGTTTTGCCAAAGAGCGTTAGCAAAACAACAGCGCTATAGACGCTCAACATTTTGACACAGATTGCAAATAAAACTAAATCTCGCTAAATCAGATATTTTTATTCACAACAAACGATTTTAATCCAATTTTAACGAACTTTTAACGAACTCGTAGCGTATAATAGTACTGAGTAGTTCGATTAGGGTAAACCTCTCCATCAGAGAGTTCTAATTCCCACTCGCCCCGCGTTGACACCGTTGGGGCGAACTTTTTGAATAATACGCCTCTTCCAGCCCCCTTCAAGATACCTCTTGAAGGGGGTTTTATCTTGTTCGCCCAACCCTTTCAAAATAGTTGATACGCTTGGGCGAAACGCTCCGTCTATGGGGGTAGGAATGAATGGAGACAGGTTGATATGCAAGCTCATTACGAGGCGAGAATGCAGGTAGCCGAAGCGGATATTATAACACGGTGTCAACAGGGCGACCTCCACGCTTTTGAGGTCATCTACGCCCAACACGAGCGGCAGGTGTATCGCTACGCCTACCACCTTCTCGGAAACCGCGACGATGCGGACGATGTGAAGCAAGAGACCTTCTTGCGGGCGTATCAGGCGATAGGCAGGTTTCGGCGCGACGCGAGTTTGCAGACGTGGCTGTTGCGAATCTGCGGAAACCTCTGCCGCGACAAGATACGCTCGTGGGAGAGGCGCAAAGTAGCCGCTACCGACCTCTACGCGGAAGAGAACCAGCGCCCTACGCCCCCGGAGAGCGACCCCGCTTATATCGTGGAAAAGAGCGAAACGACGGATATGATACTCCGCACGCTCAACGGACTGCCCAGTCTCCTCAAAGAGGCGTTTATACTGCATGAACTAGAAGGGTTCGACTACACGGAGATGGCTACTATCTTGGAATGCTCCTCCGCCAGCGTGAAACTGCGTGTATTTCGCGCTCGAAAAATGCTCAAAGAGCGTGTGCAGCCCCTTCTGAAAGCGAGGTAGGAGAGATGTTTCGCAAAAATCGTTGTATCTCTATAGAGAGTCTTTTGTGGGAGTGCGCCGCGCAGACGTTGACCGTTGAACAGCGCAGGAAGGTCGAGGCGCACATCGCGCAGTGTTCCGCTTGTCGCGAGGAGTTGGAAACCTGTCGGCGGATAACCGCCACGGTTACAAACCTGCGCGAAGCCGCGCCGCCCCCTTCTCAAGCGAGCTGGCAGGAGTTGCGCCAACAGATAGCGGCTCTCCCTAACGCAACGCGCCCCGCGAAACGCGCCCCTTCTATCTCAATGATGGCGCTTTTTGGAGCGACGCTTGCAGGGGCTTGCGCGGTTCTACTGTACTTGCGCCCTCAGCCCGCCTCCACGTATTCGCCAAACCTACAGGTCGCGGGGCTACCCGTTAAGGTAGGCGTTACGTCTCATAAAGAGGATGCGCCTCCTAAAAAGCCTACGCCTCAACCTATGAAGACAGGGAAGCCCGCGCCAAAGAAGAGAGCGAAGGATGGAGACGAGTACAGGGTCTATTCGGCGTTTGACAAGCAGGAGTTCAAGCGCTCAAACCGCAAAAAGTCGGAGCCAATGATAGCGCAGAACGATAAGCCGCAGACTGATGTGGCGCGTATCGATTCTAACAGCGAGCATACCTTGAAGTTTGCACTGGACGCAGAGGTTCCTCTTGAGCCAACTTCGCGCCGCTTTGTGATGGGAAGCGTTCCTGCGGGCGGATATAGCGTCGTTCCCGCCTCTTACGAGAATAAGGAGTTGAAGGCATGGTAAAGCAGTTACGACAATGGGTTGGCGTGTTCGCGGGGCTTCTTGTGTTTGGAGGCGGCTCCGCGAAAGCCGACGGCGTTCTGGAAAAGATGCAGGCGGAGGTCGCCGACCTTACAGAGAAGATGCGCGGCGCTGTGGTGACTATTCAGGACGAGCAGGGGGTTTTGCAGAGTAGCGAAGTTTTCTTCTTTAACGACCCGCTGGGCGATGCGAAGGGGCGGATATTTAAGGTGGAGGCGGAGTGGAAAAGCCTATCTGAGCGGAGGGCGACCCTAGAACGCAAGATACGCTCCGCAAAGGCGCTCCCTAAGTCGGAAGCGAATTCGACCACGCTAGAGAGTCTCTTACGCCGCCATGTAGAACTCCTACAACAGATGGATAGCCTGAAAACAGACAAAGCGTTATCCTCAACGCACTTAAAAGCCTTACAGCGAGACCTTTTCGTAGAGCAGTTACGCGGAAAAGCGAAGTCTGACGATAGGGCGCAAGAGCAGGTTCCTGTGTTGAGCGATTTGCCGATAGCGGGGAATCTCTTCCAGAAACACGTCCTAACACAAGAGAAGGTTCCTGTTTTGGGCGACCTGCCGATAGCGGGGAATCTCTTCCATAAACAGGCGCTAGATTCGCAGAAAAATGTGAAGCAGATAAAAATTTTCGTCTCCAGAACGGGAAGCGGCTTCAGCATTGGCGACGGCTATATCGTCACGACGGGCGATGTGGCTCTCTCCCTGCGCCAACCTATCGTGATTACGGATAATGGCACACGCTTCAAAGCCCGCGTGGTGGGCAGTCATCCCGACTTGAATATAGGGCTACTGCGAATTATCGCGACAACCTCCGTGCCTAGCCTAAAACTGGGCGACTCGAACACTGTTAGGGCGGGGCATTTCGCGGTTTCGATGGGAAATCAGGCGGGGCAGAACAACTCCGTCGCCCTAATGCTTGTGGGCAATGTTCGGAATGAGGGAACGTATGCGGGGCGGCAGTTCTATCCGAGCCTTATTCAGATAGCGGGGACGGTAGGCGCTGGGGCGAGCGGCGCTCCTCTCGTAAACGTGAAGGGCGAAGTTATCGGGATGATGGCGGCTATCCCAGTAGAGAACGGGAACTGGAACTCAGACGCTCTCGTTCAGAACTGGGGCAAGGATGCGCCCAGTAGCGAGCAAGGCGGCAAGTTGCAGTATCGCCCCGCGCCTGACAATAACCTCCTCGCGTTTATGAACTCAAGCCCTACCGTGACGAGCGCGGGCTTCGCTATCCCTATCAACCAGATTAAGCCCATCATCGACGAACTCCGCCTCGAAAAGCCAATATCGCGAGGTTGGATTGGGATAGCGCCCGAAGATGTGTCGCGGATAGTGGAGAAGGCTAACGGAATAATAGATACCGAAGTGACAGTGCGCGTGGTGGGGGTCTACCCCGAATCTCCGGCGATGGCGGCGGGCGTACAGCCCGGCGATGTTCTGATAACCGTAGACGGCAAGCCTGTTCGCAATGCGTCTACTATTCGCCAGACCTCCCTGCGGATTCGGCGCGGCGATACGGTGACGCTTACCCTGCGGCGCGGCAAGGACACCAAAGCCCTGAACCTCAAAATAGAGGCGCGTCCGCTGGTGATTAAAGCGCCGATTACGGTTCCTATCAAGGAGACTTTCTAGGGGGCGCGCTTCACAGTCAGGGGCTTTCAGCCCCTGACCATAGGTTACGGATGTACTGAGCGATTTAAGTCCAGCGTGTGCGCCCCCTCTAATACTCGCAACTGCGGGTTGTTTCGCGCCTCCTCCAACAAGGAGGCAGAGATTTCGATATACTGCACGTCCGCCGTATTTTTGATACGCGCAAAGCGCACCTCCTCGCGGGTTTTACGTCCGCAAATTCCGTACATAGTACGCACGCAGTCCTCTTTCGTCGGCATAATGAGAGGAATACGCCCCCGCAACGCCCCGCCCTCGCCGCTCGTTCGCAGGTTGATGAAGGTGGTAGTGAAGTCGGCTCTCTCTATCAGAGCCTGAGTCGTAATATCCGCCAAGCCAAGCGCCGTCGCGTTGCCGTGCGACTCTTTCGTAAGGTCAAGAACAGCGATAAGGCGCACATCCGGCTTACCCCACTCCTCTTCTTTCAGGCTAGGCAAGAACCCGCGCCCAATAACGTGCGTGTCCATCCCTGCGCCGCTGATATTCTTGCCCATCTCGTCAACAACCAGCGCGTCCAACTCGTCGAAAGGCAGGTGAGGCGCAAGCGCGCGGGAGTGAGATAGAAGCGCCTTTTCGCCCTCATTTGCAATTTGATTCGCGGGAAGCGCGTGGATTTCGCAGGTCTTCCCGAAGTTGTTTTCGATGAGCGCGACACCGCCTACTATCGGGAGTTTCGCAACGAGAAAACGGGCGATACGCGGCACGAGGTCGCGTAGACCGTTTACCCCGTACTGATGCACGCACTCCGCGCCAAAGCGTTTCCCTAGCCCTATAACGCTCATCTTGGCGATACCGCTCTCAATCTCGCCCTTAAAGTCTGTGTGATGCTTGATGCGGTTGATGAGCAGGATAGCGTCGGCGGAGAGGGCGTTCTTGTCCGCGTAGACCTTCTGCCCCGCGTAGTCGCCAGCCTCTGCGCCCGTCAGTTCGCCTACAAACAGAGTCTCCATTGAAGAGCGAATATCTGTACCCGCACTCTCCTCCGTAACGCCGTAGTCTGCAAGAATCTGCCTCTGCCCCTCATCCGTCGCGCCGCCGTGACTTCCCATCGCAGGGATAATGAACGGACACAGACCATTCGCTTTTAACTCCGCAATCACGGCGCGAACCACCGGAAGCAGGTTATCTAGCCCCCGACTGCCAACGCCTACCGCGACAGTCGCGCCCGCGTTAAGGCGCGGGTCTTGTAGAAGTCCCCTTACCGCCTGACGCGCCTGCGCCGTCACCTCATCTGCAGTGAGAGGCGTTTTGCTCTCCAACTGCTCCACCGTCCATACCTCCGGTAGAGGGATGTCGGGATAAGTGTATATATCCAGAGGGAGCGAAACCGTTATCATACGACTCATCTTTGCTTCTCCTTAAAATCCTGTTGTTTTGCGCGAACCATAAGCGTCGCCACTCGAATCGCTTCCAGCATACTCTGTTCGCGCGCGATGCCCTTACCCGCAATATCAAATGCCGTGCCATGGTCTACAGAGACCCGTATTATCGGCAAGCCTAGCGTCACATTTACGCCCGTATCGAAGCCATGCAACTTCACTGGAATGTGCCCCTGGTCGTGGTACATAGCGACCACTAAATCGTAGTCGCCATTCGCCGTCTTCGCAAAAACGGTGTCAGGGGGTAGGGGACCCTCGGCGTAGATACCCTCCGCTAGAGCCGCTGAAACGGCGGGCGCAATCTCCTCCGCGTCCTCCGTCCCAAACAGCCCATGCTCTCCCGCGTGCGGGTTCAGCCCCGCGACGGCGATATGCGGTTGCGCTATCCCCAGACTCCGACATGCGGTAGCGCCGAGCCGAATGCACTCCAAAATTCGCGCCGTCTTTACCCGCTCTATCGCTTCGCGCAAAGAGACGTGCGTGCTGACGTGTATTACTCGTAGATTACCCGATAAGAGGAGCATTCCGTACTTCTCAGTGCGGGTTATGTCGGCGAGTAGCTCTGTGTGCCCCGGATAGGCGTAGCCGCTCATCGCCATCGCCTCCTTGTTCAGGGGAGCCGTGACCACCGCCGAGAACTCTCCTGACATGACCGCTTGCGCCGCCACGACCACCGAGTCGCCGCCCGCCCGCCCCGCCTCCGCCGACAGTTCACCGAAACGAACCCCGCTCAAATCCGCCCGTGTAGACTGAACCACGCAGACGACATCGGTATCGGGAACCCCTTCAGCGGCGGGCATAACCCGCAGAGGCAGGCGCATCTCCTTCGCCACTTTTTGAAGGTAGAGAACGTCTCCGAAGACAAGCGGCACACACTGCTCATAAACCGACTCATGCTGAAGGGCTTTCAAAACCACCTCCGCACCCACACCCGCAGGGTCTCCCATCGTTATTGCGAGATGCGGTAAACTCTCTTTCAAAAAGCCTTCTCCTTTATCAGTATACGAGAAAGCGTATCGGGACTCCCGAAGCCTCCCGCCTTTGTAATCACCGCCCACGACTCCCCCATTCGAGAGTGGAACGTCCCGCGAACCAACCCCGGCTCCAACTCTCCTAATACCTCCGTGTGCGTAATATCCAGAGACTTCGCGACACGATAGGCGGTGTCGCCCCCCGTCAAGAAGAGAGCGCGAACGCTTGGGAGAGCGTGTAGAGCCTGCTCTGCAATTCGCCCAAGCCCCGCAGAAAGCGCGAGGTTTGAAGCCGTTTCTGGTGTCGTGACTAGAACGCAACGCGCTCCTGTACCGAAGAGTTGGCGTATCTCTTTTACAGTAGCGGCTTCGCTTCCATCGCCCCAAACCACAGGAGTAACTCCCAGTCTCTCCGCTACGCGCTCGGTTTGCTTTCGACTCGCAACGTGGCGGCTACCAACAACCGCAAGAACACAACCTTCCTGAAACGGGGTCAAAAGGTCAGAGGAGAGCGGTTTTACAAGAGGTAGCCGTCGCGCCATCGCTCGTGATAGCCCAGCGGAGCCGACAGGCAGATACCGCGTTGGCGCGTATGCCAACGCCTCCGCTAGAGCGTCTAAATCGGCTTCCGTCGCCGCAGAACAGAGAGCGACGCCACCCTCCGGAATACTCAAGAGTGTCTCACGCAGGAGGGTTGCCCCCGCTCGCGTCTCGTCTAAGCAGAGTGTCGCCGCCCTACCTGCAACCCCGAACATCTCCGCCAAGCCTCGCGCTTCGCCCGGCGGGGCGAACTCCGTCTCCTGCCAAAGCCTACTATTCACGAAAAGGCTATCGCCCTCCACGGTGCGCCCATTCGCGGGGAACGCAGGGCAGATAACGGCGACACGTTGTGGAAACGCCCTACGCCACACCTCCAACTCCAACGCCAACCAACCCCGTAACGCGCTATCCACCTTTTTATAGAGATAGGTTGGCGCGGACTGTTTCAGGCGCTCAACGACACTCTCAATGCGTCGCGTAATCTCTCGTTCGTCTTGTAGGGCGCGGGTATCTGTATTCCAGACGCTGACCTCCGCCTCTATCTCTATATCATATTCCAGCGCGACAGATGCGAAAAGCCCTCGCCCTGCGAAGGGAGCCGCCACATCCGCCGCGCCCGTCAGGTCGTCCGCAACTATCCCGAACTGCATAGATGTTTGCATAGTACGAGGAAGTTCGCCAAAGGCGGGGCTACGTCCTGCACGAAAACGTCGCCTGTTAGGAAAACAGGTAGAGGAGGTCAAAACCTGTCAACTAAAATTTAACACCCCCTTAAAGCCCGTTTAACGAAACATCAGTAAGATTCGCTTTGTAAGGAGGGGAGTGAAGAGACTCCCTAGCCTATCTTCAACATACGCTTTTGGTAGAACAGGAGAGAAACCATGTCTTACCGCCGACAGAACGCCTTCACGCTGATTGAGTTGCTTGTTGTTATCGCAATTATAGCCATTCTCGCGGCTATCCTCTTCCCCGTCTTCGCGCAAGCCAGAGAGCAGGCGCGCAAAGCCACCTGCATCAGCAACCTGAAACAGTTGACCAGTTCGTGGCTCATGTATGTTCAGGATTATGACGAGAGATGGGTGACCACAGGCAAGGGCTATCCGGACAACGCCGATAGAAGCCAGTGCGGCGATAATGGCTCCGACATTCGCGACGCCAACTACCTTGTGCAACCCTACGTCAAGAACTTCAACATCTTCTTTTGCCCAGACCGTACGATACCCGGCAACGAACCCTCCTTCGTTTCGCCCATAAACCCGCAAGGCAAATGGATTGGGTATGGCATGAACTACGGACCCTACCACAACCGAAACGGTTACGGACTGTTCGCTATTAGCACGAAGTATACGCCCGGAGACTACTGGCAGGGTTGCCGCCACTACTATCCCGGACGCGCGCTCGCCGAGTTCGCAACCCCCGCTGAGATGATAGCGCAAGCCGACACCAACGATAGCCCTCAGTACACTCTAGCCCCCTACGACCAGAACCAGACAGGTAGTCCGCTTTCCGAAATCCGGCATAACGGAAACTACTCCGTCTCCTTCGTAGATGGTCATGCGAAGAGTTGGCATTGGAAACCTTATACCTTCGGCGGCGATGACTTTGAGTTCCAGCCCTCCGACGTGAAACAGTTACTACAGTTCTGCTATAACCCCGACGCGGTTATGGGAGCCAGCTCCACCAACTTCACGCCTGAGTCTACAATGTCCTGCCGTGAGACGGTGAACTGGATGGCGAGCATCCGAAAGCCCTACCCCGGCTACACCGGACAGTAGGTTCGCTTCTGATACCAACCGCTCGCCTTCCAAAATATCGGCAGGGGAGCCTACTTTTATGATAGGAGCTACCTTTATGAAACAGAAAGTCTCGCCCGCAGTGGCGATTCCCCTCTTTGTCCTCGTTGCCTTGACACTGGTCTTTAGCGCATGGAAAGCGTTTCTCGCTCCAAGTTCAGCCTCTGGCGTGAGTGTGGATGCCGCGAAAGCGCGTATCCAGAAAGAGATAAATGAGGAAAAGGGCGAAAAGCGCTAGACGCTTTCGTCATGTTCCGTTCGCATTGCCGTCCCAACCTGATGATTCAGGATGGGGCGGCGTTTCGTTTGTGTTGCGAAAACAAAAATAGTGCGTGTGAGTGCGAATTAGCAGGAAATAACCGTTATCCAAGTGAACTATCCTCGAAATAACCTTTTGACGGAGGACAAAATGGCGAAGATTGCCATGATTGGCGCGGGTAGCACTGTTTTTGCGAAAAACCTACTGGGAGATATACTCTCCTTCCCAGAGTTAGCGGAGAGCCATATCGCTCTTATGGATATTAACGAAGAGCGTCTCGCCACTTCTGAGATTGTGGCGAGAAAAGTAGCGCAGGCGGTAGGCGCAAACCCCAAAATCACCACGCACCTCAACCAAAGAGAGGCGCTAGATGGCGCGGACTACGCCATCAATATGATTCAGGTCGCCGGATACAAGCCCGGAACCGAGATAGATTTCGAGATACCCAAGAAGTACGGGCTTCGCCAAACTATTGCGGACACCCTCGGTATTGGCGGTATTATGCGAGCGCTTCGCACTATTCCCGTTATGCTGAATATGTGCAAAGATATGGAAGAGGTCGCGCCGGATGTCACCTTCCTGAACTACGTCAACCCGATGTGTATGAATACGTGGGCGGTGACGAGAGCGACAAAAATCAAGACAGTGGGGCTTTGTCACAGCGTGCAGGGGACGGCGGAGCAGATTTCGCACGACATAGGAGTTCCCATTGAGGAGATAAACTACCTCTGCGCGGGTATCAACCACATGGCGTTCTACCTCAAGTTCGAGCGCAATGGCGAAGACCTCTACCCGCTCATTCAAAAGGTAGTGGACGAGGGGCGCGTGCCGGACTGGAATCGCGTTCGCTACGAGATGTTTACGCGGCTAGGCTACTTCGTAACCGAGTCGTCGGAACACTTCGCGGAGTACTGCCCCTACTTCATTCGCCGAGACCGCCCCGACCTTATTGAGCGTTTCAATGTGCCGCTAGACGAGTATATCCGCCGTTGCGAGAATCAGATTGCGGGTTGGCACAGCATGAAGGCGCAGTTCGAGGGCGAGGATAAAATAGAGGTGCATCGTAGCCACGAGTACGGTTCGCTGATAATTCATAGCCTTGAGACAGGCGTTCCCCGCGTCGTCTATGGCAACGTCGCGAACGAGGGACTTATTACTAACCTACCGCAGGGCTGCAACGTGGAACTGCCTGTGCTAGTGGATAAGAGCGGACTACAGCCCACCCGAATTGGCGCTCTTCCGCCCCAACTCGCCGCGATGATGCAGACGAACATCAACGTTCAAGCGCTCACCGTGGAAGCCGCCCTGACTGGCAAGAAGGAGCACGTCTACCATGCGGCAATGCTCGACCCGCACACCATAGCGGAACTCACGCTGGATGAGATTTGGTCGTTGGTGGACGAGCTGCTGGAGGCGCATGGCGATTTTATTCCGCCGCTATAACAACTCAGCGCCGCTACCCGCGAAGCGAGTTCACTCACAAAATAACTCCCGATGGTTTTCAGCCGCCCTATTTCTCACTTGAA
>CAIJLM010000122.1 GCA_903821495.1 uncultured Chthonomonas sp.
GGTATAATGTTAAAGGTTCGTTATACCCGTACCTTCCAAACCCCTTTCGCTCTTCGCACTTGTCGTGACGGACGCTCTTCACGCAAGGTAGCGGCGCAGTCGCCTATATCTCTTTCTCGCTGACGAGACCGCATTTTCCCAAAAAATCTCTACCCCTTTTATAGGGTAAGGAACACTGCCTATGTCTCTCTTTCAGGACTATGAGACCGAGTCCTTCTACGACGAGATGTTTGAGGCGAACGGCAAGCCGCGTCCTCACTATCAAAAACTCTATACGCGATTGAGCAAAATGTCCCCCGAAGAGTTCCGAAAACGCACTCTGCTGGCGGATAAGGCGCTCATTCAGCAAGGAATTACGTTCACCGTCTACGGCGACGAGAAGGGTACAGAGCGCCCCTTCCCTTTCGACCTGATTCCGCGTATTATTCCTGCGCCAGAGTGGGAGCTGTTGGAGCGGGGCTTGAAGCAACGCCTCACTGCGCTCAACCTATTTCTGCACGACATCTACCACGACCAGAAGATACTCAACGACGGAATCATTCCTCGTGAGTTAGTGGTAGGCGCAGTCAATTTTCGCCCGCAGTTTCGCTACGCCGACCCTCCCGCGGGTATCTACGTTCACATCTGCGGAAGCGACCTAATTCGCGACGCGGACGGAACGTATCGCGTCCTGGAAGACAATCTGCGAACGCCCTCCGGCGTATCCTACGTGCTGGAGAGCCGTATCATCCTGACACGCACCTTTCCTACCCTGTTCAGCGACCTCGCTGTGCGTCCTGTAGACCACTACACCACGCAACTGCTCGCCAACCTCCGCGAACTGGCTCCGACGGGGCGCGAGGAAGACCCCAACGTAGTTCTGCTTACGCCGGGAGTATTCAACAGCGCCTACTTTGAACACTCGTTTCTAGCCCAACAGTTGGGTATTGAACTACTGGAGGGGCGCGACCTCTTTTGCGACGACAACATCGTCTATATGAAAACAACACGCGGTCCTCAGCGCGTAGACGTTATCTATCGTAGGGTGGACGACGACTTCCTAGACCCGCTGACCTTTCGCCCCGACTCCGTGTTGGGCGTTCCGGGACTGGTGAACGCCTACCGCGCCGGGAATGTCGCTCTTGCAAACTCCATCGGTACGGGTATCGCCGACGATAAGGTTATCTACGCCTTTGTGCCGCGTATCATCGAGTACTACCTGGGCGAAAAAGCCCTTATACCGAACGTGGAGACATATCTCGCCTCCAACCCGCAAGACTACATGTATATTCTGGAAAACCTCGATAAACTGGTGGTGAAGGCGGCGAACGAATCGGGGGGCTACGGAATGTTAATGGGGCATAAGTCCACGCAGAAAGAGCGCGAAGAGTTCGCAGAGCGTATTAAGGCGGAGCCACGCAACTATATCGCGCAACCGCTTATCGCCCTCTCTCGCGCCCCTGCGTTTGTGGAAGACCGCTGCGAAGGGCGGCACATCGATTTGCGCCCCTACCTGCTCTACGGAAAGAGCGGTATCACGCTGATACCGGGCGCTCTCACGCGAGTCGCTCTCCGTAAAGGCTCCTACGTGGTGAACTCCTCACAGGGCGGCGGAAGCAAAGATACATGGGTGCTTGCGGAGGGGCAAACCCCGCTCACGCAGGAGATGGGCGGGATGTCTCAAACTATGAGCGCGACGGGGATGAGTCAGTCTTTCGCCCCATTCGATTCGCCCTCCGCACTCCAAGCCAACGAAGGAGGGGCGCAGTAATGTTGAGTACCGACGCAGATGCCTGTTTTTGGATTGGGCGCTATGTGGAGAGAGCGGAAGCCACGGCGCGTATGGTGGACGTACACTATCATGCCGCGCTCGAATCGGGCTTGCCAGACGCTGTTGGAAGCGACAGCCCCACTTTCTGGGACTCTCTACTCGCCATTTCGCACAGTACAGAAGAGTTTTATAGTAAACACGAAGTGACAAGCGACTCCCAACTTATCTACTTCTTCGCCTTCGATACCGAAAACCCAAACTCGATTATCAGCAGTTGGAGCAGAGCGAGAGAGAACTCTCGCTCTATTCGCGAGCAGATAGCCTCGGAGATGTGGGAGGCTGTCAATATCTTCTACCTACAACTACGGGAGTGGGATGTGGAACGAGTGCTTGCGGAGGGACCTCACGCTTTTTTCCAACGTGTAGAGAACGCCTCTCACCTCTTTCAGGGTATCTTGAATCGCACTCTTATGATGGGCGAAACGCGGGACTGGCTAGACGTAGGACGTTTTTTAGAGCGCGGCGACCAGACAGCGCGGCTTCTGGACGTAAAGTATCACGACCTTCTACCTGCGTATCGGGAGGGGGAGGCGGAGAGCGTGGAGCCTCTGGGAGTGGGAAGCGCTCTGGATATGCACGGCTGGATTGCAGCGCTGAAATCGGTGAGCGCGTTTGAGATGTACCGCAAAACCTATCGCGGGGGGATACTGCCCGCCTCCGTCGTGGACTTTCTGGTTTTGAACTCACAGTTCCCCGCCTCAGTGCGTCACTGTGTGGGGCGAGTGGAGGGCTGTTTGAAGCGCATTAGCGGTAGTAATTCAGGCTCTACTCCCTCCTCAGAGCCTGAGCGTGTTGTGGGGCGCTTGCTGGCGGACCTCACCTATTCGCGCCCAGACGAGATTATTCTGGAAGGGCTTCATGAGTTTCTGGATGGGGTTCAGATACGTTGCGCGGAGGTTGGCGCCGCCATCACACGCGCCTACCTATCGTACTAAGCCACGCCAAAGAAGGGGGACAACTTGCGTCTCAGGGTCAAACACACCACCAACTATATCTATTCGCAACCCGTTAAAGAGGCGCACACAGAGGTGCGTCTGCTACCGCATAGCGACAACGCGCAGACCTGCCTCAGTTTCCGCCTGACCACGCGCCCGCACGCCAACATTTTCCACTACGACCTGCCAAACGGGCGCGTCCATCACTTCAATATACGCCCGCCGCATAGCGAGCAGAGCGTTATGGTGGAATCTCTTGTAGCGACCCACACAAAAGACCCCTTTTCACGCCTCCCGCTTTTAGACAGCGACGCGGACTTCTATACTCAGCCAGAGGTGAGGCAGAGGTACTATGAGTACCTCATAGCGACGGAGCGCGTGCCTCTTTTAGAGGAAGTAGACCGCTTCGCAGAGGCGGTTCGAGAGAACAGAGAGGGCAATACCGCCTGCTTCCTCACTGATTTGACGCGCCACCTGCACGGCGCGTTTGTCTACACGCCCGGCGCAACCACCGTTTACTCGCGCTTAGAGGAGTTTTTAGAACAGCGCGAAGGAGTCTGTCAGGACTTCGCGCACCTGCTTCTTGCGATATGCCGTCGGCAAGGGATTCCTGCGCGATACGCAAGCGGGTACATCTACACAGGCGCCGCCTCCGCCACCGAAGAGGCTACCTACCACCTAGAGGGTTCGGGCTTGGTAGGGGATGGAGGGATGCACGCATGGGTGGAGTGCCTACTGCCCAACGGCGCGTGGATTGGTTTCGACCCTACCAACGACCTCGTAGTGAACGACCACTACATCAAAGTCCACGATGGTAGGGACTATAGCGACGTGGTTCCCGTGCGTGGAATCTACTCCGGTAAAGCGACCGATACGCTGGATGTCTCTGTACAGGTGACAATGGAGGATGAGTAGAGGCTGATTTCGCGCTTCGCAACCAGCCTACCTTCGCTTCCCAAGCGTCGCCTCAATCTCATCACACGCGAGTTTCGTCCCATGCTCCTGCGCTATCAACTCCGCCACCTCTTTCGCGCGGCTCGGATAGAGGTTCTCACCCACCAGTCGCAGTATCTCGGCGGCTCCATGCAGGGGCGTATACCCCTCCATCTGTAGACTACGCCCCACCCCCAGTCGGCATAACCTATCCGCATTATCGTACTGGTCGTGGGCGAAAGGAAGGATAAGGCAGGGCTTTCCAGAAGCCAAAATCTGCGACACCGTTCCAATCCCTCCCGATGCGACTATCGCGCAAGCCTGCGGGAAGAGTTTCGAGTAAGGCGCATACGGCACGGCGATAATGCTCTTCCCAAGCGGCTTTTTCGGATAGACATCCGGATTCTTCCCCACCAAAAAGACGGCGCGGCGTTGAACCCGCTTCACCACCTCAATACTCCTATCGAAGAAGCCCTCCGCGCAGTTCACGGCGGCGGAACCCAGCGAAAAGACGAGCGGCGCTCCCCCCTTGCTCAAAAACGCCTCCAACTCCGCAGGCATTTCGCTCCCCTCAAATCCGTCAAATGGGCAGAAGCCCGTAACAGTCGTGTTTGGGGGATAGTCTGGCTGAACTTTGGCGAGCAGGGGTGAAAACAGCCCCAGAACCTTTGTAGGAGAGTGATGTCCCTCCATCAGCGGGTTTTTGCCGCGTGGTAGCCCCAACTCTTTACGGAAAGCGTAGTACGGCTCTAATTGAAGGTCAAATCTCTTCTTTGCTTGACTAAGCAGAGGGCGCATCGCCCCCGGTCCCAGATGACGCAGATACTTAATCGCGGGCATTTCGCCCATCACAGGAAAGTCGTAGGTCGAGACGAATCCCGCAGGCGCTAGCACCGTAGAGACCCAAGGCGTATTCGTCTGTTCGAGCGCGAGATGCGCCCCAAAACTGAGTTGGTGCGTCACCACAAGGTCAGCGCCCTCCATGGCGGCTCTACTGTCCTCATACATCCCCCGCAAAGAGGGAAAGAGAATGCTGTTCAGAATAAACGACAACCCCTCTTTTTTGTCCATCCCCTTACGAAAGAACTCTGTGCTGTTCATAAAAGGGGTGCAGTCGGGGCGCACTGCGTGGAAAGCGATACCCTCTGTCGCGATGTGCTTCCGAAACACCTCATCCCCCGCAATCAAGGGCGAGTGTCCACGCGCCTGCAACTCTTTGGCTATCGCGAGGTAGGGGTTCACATCGCCCAGCGAACCAAAGCAGGTCAAAACGATTTTCATAGGTAGATGTCCAGTTTGTAAGATGAACTCCTGTTACACAACACTATGGAACCTAACCCCTTCCCGCCTCTCTCCGCTTCGGGGAGGGATGTCCGCAGGACAGGGAGGGGTTAAGCGCAAGCGCGTAAACAGGAGTTATGGCAATACCCCTAAGCCGCTTTACCAGCGAGAATAGCGTCTATCAGGCTAATCTCTTCTGAGGTAAAGGAGACGTTTTCAGCCGCTTTGACGTTCTCAATAATCTGTTCCGGTCTACTCGCGCCAATCAGGGCGGAAGTTACGCGGCTATCGCGAAGCGTCCATGCAAGCGCAAACTGCGCCAGCGACTGCCCGCGCTCCGCCGCGACTGCATTCAACTTCTGTAGTTTTGCCACCACTTCAGGAGTCACGCTCCCCTCGCTCAAAGCGCCGGAGGGCTGTCGCACTCGTGAATCTTCCGGGATACCGCTCAGGTACTTGTTGGTAAGCAGTCCTTGCGCCAACGGGCAAAACGCGATAACGCCAATCCCCAAATCGCCCGTAGCGGGAAGCAGGTCTGGCTCAATCCATCGGTTCAGCATAGAGTAGCTCGGCTGATGGATAATAGGCTTAACGTAACCATTCGCCTCACAGATAGCCAGAGCGCGTCGGGTCTGCTCGCCGTTATAGCTAGAGATACCCACATAGAGGGCTTTACCAGAGCGCACTGCGGTATCGAGGGCGAACATCGTCTCTTCAAGAGGGGTATTCGGGTCGAAACGGTGAGAGTAGAAGATGTCCACATAGTCGAGTTGAAGTCGTTTCAGCGACTGGTCGAGAGAGGAGAGCAAGTACTTACGGGAACCCCACTCGCCATAAGGACCGGGCCACATATAGTATCCCGCTTTGGAGGAGATAATTAGCTCGTCCCTATAACCTGCAAAGTTCTCTTTCAGAATGCGCCCTACACGAGTTTCAGCGGCTCCAGCGACGGGTCCATAGTTGTTCGCGAGGTCGAAATGGGTAATGCCGTTATCGAACGAGGCGAAGAGCATCGCTTTCGCGTTCTCGTGGAAAGAGGACTCGTCGCTATGCCGCGCCGAGTCGGTTCCTGTATCGCCGAAGTTGTGCCAACAGCCCATCGAAATCGCAGGCAGTAGCAGTCCAGAATTTCCGCTCCGTCGAAACCAACCTTTGGCGGTTTCGTAGCGGTCAGAGGCAAACACGGGGGTCGATTCACTCATAGTATCTCCTTAAAAATCGTCCAGCCAACGGCTCCCGCAAAGCTAAAAATGGCATTTCAAGAGCGCTTTTCGTACTCTAAACCACGATTTCCGGCTAGTGCAGAGCGCTATGTCTATTCGTTTGGCTTCTTCGCAACGCAGTCTATTTCGACCTTAATGCCCTGCCCTAATCCACTCTGTACCGTGGTGCGCGTCGGCAAAGGGCGGTTATCGCCAAAGAAGGCGAGGTAGGCTTGGTTATAACGGTCAAAATCGTTGATGTCGGCAAGGTGCGACGTACACTTTACCACATCGGCGCGGGTACAACCCGCCGCCTTCAGAATTTTATCCACATTTTCAAGAGTAGCGCGGGTCTCTTCCTCAATCGTTCCGCGCAAAACTTCGCCCGTTTTCAGGTCGATGGGTCCCTGCCCGCTCACGTAGACCCAGCCATCAATCTCCAAACCCGCGCTGTAGGCTCCGGTGTCTACCTGTTTATCAGGGTGCTTAATCTCAATCTTCGCCAATAGTTACTCCTCACAAATCGATATAGACAGACCCCTCTTCCACTTTGCAGGCGTGCGTCGCAACGCAGAGGTTCGAGGTATAGAGTACCTGTCCAGTCTTCACGTTCACCTGCCAAGCGTGCCAAGGGCATATCACGGTATCGTCTTCCAGTTCGCCGTCTCCAAGAGGTCCATCGCGGTGCGGACACTCATTGTCTATGCAAAAAAACTCTCCGTCAATGTGAAAGAGCGCGTAGTCGCGCCCGCTCACCGTGACGGTGGTTCCCGTTCCGGCGGAGACCGATGCAGTCTCCGCCACTTTTACAAATGCCATTTCGCTACTCTCCCTCTCTACTTGTTAGGTTGAGGGGGCAGTTCCGCCTCGCCTACACACCATGCAAAGACCCAGGGCCACTCGCCATAGCCATAGTATGGGCTGATATGTCCGCCGCCTTTCAGAAGTTGAATGGGGACATCCAGTTTCGCGGCGACGCCTGTAGACTGGTCAAAAGTTGCATAGTCATCGGTATCGGTAGCGACGAGAGTGGTTTCACGCGCCACTGCTTTGAGAGTGGGCGGGTTGAAGGGGGGAGGGAAAAAGCCTGTCACTCCGGGAGGCGCGTCCAGCGGAGGGGCTTCGGGCATAACGTAGGGAGGCGCAACGAGAAGTACGCGGTCAGCGATGAGAGGCGCGCCCGCCCCGCTTCTATCTGCGAAGTGTATCCAGTTGATACAGCCCAGGCTATGCGCGAGTACCGTCAACTTTGCGTCGGGAGCCTCCTGCGCTATAGTCGCGAGGACTGTACCGAGAGCCTCTTGCCACGCCTCTAGGTTGGGGGCGGTAGGTTCGGGCATTTTGGGATAGAATACCTGTTTTCCCGCTTCGGTCAGTTTTTGAACGAGATGCTCCTGCCAGTGAGCGGGTTTGTTGCCGCCCCAGCCGTGCAGAATAAGAAATACCTCATTTGCCATCGAAAAGTCGCTCCTTTGGGTAGGCGCATGGTTTCCTATGAAACTCCCGCGCCTCTACTCCCTATAGTTTACCGTATGTAGGGGGAAACTTGACAGGCGATGCGTCTCTTTTAAGGGAAGAGAGATTGAATCACGCCATAACAGTATCGCCAAAACAGTACAAGCGTCACAAGTTTAAGGGCGCGGAGGCTATCGCTTCCGAACCGCCTCTCCGGGTAGCGCCCCCGTTATTTGTTCGTTTTCAAGGACGAATACGCCATTCACCAGCACATGAATCATGCCGATAGCGGGAGAGGCGGGTCTCTGCACGGTGGACGTATCCATAATTCGCTTAGGGTCGAAGACAACGACATCCGCCGCCATACCCGGCGCGAGAACTCCCCTCTCCGTTAGCCCCATGCGTTTTGCGGTCAGTTGCGTCATTTTGTGGATAGCCTGTTCTAGCGTCAGAACCTTCTCTTGGCGCACGTATACGCCGAGAATACGGGGGAACGTCCCTGCGCCTCGCGGGTGGGAGCCGTTGATTCCGCCATCGCTACATATCATAGTGTTGGGGTCGCGTAGAAACGTTCGTAAATCGCTCTCCTGCATCGCCGTCACTATCACGTTTTCGGAACCAGCGCCGTTTTTCGTGCGGCGAACCATCTCCTGCGCGATACTTATCGGGTCGCGGTTCGTCATTTTGGCGACCTCAGCAAGGGTTTTTCCCGCCCACGCAGGTTCTGGGCTAAACATCCCGATACGGACGTGTTCCGCCCCGCCAATGTCTTTCAAGCCCTCCTCCCAAAGAGCGCGGTTCTCAAACTCCTCCGTCGCAATCAAGACCCGCACGGTGGACTGCCAGTAGGTGTAGGGGTAGACATCGGCGGTAATGTCCAGCCCCTTGTTTCGCGCGGCGCTCATCTTTTGCAGAACGGCGTTCGCCTTGTCCCAGACCTTCGAGGATCCGAGTTTGATATGGGAGATTTGCGCGGGAATATGCGCCTCTCGCGCAATGCAAATCAGTTCATCGAACGCCTCGAACGCCGTGTTGTCCTCGTTACGAACGTGGCTTATGTAGATTCCGCCCTTCTCACCCGCCGTTTTCGCTAGCGCAGTCAGCTCCTCTGTGTTCCCATAGCGCCCCGGAACGTACTCCAGTCCGCTTGAAAGCCCCAACGCGCCCGCCTCCATCTCATGGGCGACGAGCATCTGCATCCTATCGATTTCAGAGGTAAACGCGGTGCGGTCATCGGTTCCCATGACTGCCTGTCGCACAGTTCCATGACCGACGAAACTCGCCATGTTTAACGCTATCGGGTTCTCTTTAATTTTTTTGAACCACTCCGATAGAGGGAGGTGCGAGCCGCCATCCTGCCCGACTATCGCCGTGGTTATGCCTTGCCGAATCTGGGTGTCCGCCGTCGGATTGGCGAAAACTCCGCCGTCCGCGTGGCTATGCGCGTCCAGAAAACCGGGCGCAACCACCAGCCCTGTAGCGTCTACCAGCTTCTCAGTGGGGAGTGGCGCAAAATGCCCGATAGCGACGATGCGCCCGCCCTCTATTCGTACATCCTCTACCGCGCCGCGCTTGCCTGTCCCATCTATCACCAAGCCGCCTTTAAGCAGGGTTTTCGCGGCGTTAGGCTGTGCGAGGGATATCTCTTTCACCTCGGTGGAGTAGCGAAGCGCGTTCTTCAAACCAAAGTGCGTTGGCTTGTACTGACCGCGCCCATACTGCTCCATCTGGTCGGAGAAGTGGGGGCTTTTCGGGTTTCCAGAGTTGCCGTAGGGGAGTATCGTCCACGACTCCACGCCCTCCGGTTTAAGGTGCGCTATCATGCGGAAACTGGAGCCGAAGTTGACGCGGATACGGTCATCCGCCTGAATCGTCCCCGAATCGGGAACCACCGCCGCGTCTCCGTTCCAAACATAGCCATACCCGATACAGGGAACCTCCTTCTTGCCCCGTTCGAGGTAGTGGAACTTGCCCCACTCTACGCGCAAATCTCCAAACACCTTTTTCACTGCCGCCGCCGACTTTTTCAGCGCTTCGAGGGCTTGCGCGTTCTCTTTGGGAGTCCAGACATCGTGGCGAATCGCTTTATAGGCGAGAGGGTGCGTCGCCTTTGTATCGAGGCTCAACCAGAAGATGTAGGGAACGCCCCCGCGTGACGTGATGTCGCTTCGCTTATCCCATTTCGCAAGCGCGGCGACGGCTTCAAGGACGAGGGGGTCTCTGTTTTTGGTCTGACGCACTGCGTTTTTCAGAGCGTCTACAATCGTAGCGGAGTATGGGACGAGCGTGTCCGTCGCGTAGCGCATCGCCTTCTGCGGCGTGAGTTCGCTATCTCCTTTAATGAGTTCGGAGAGCCTATCGTAGCGCGTGGTACGCCCGTAACTGGTGATGTACTCCGCCCAGCCTTTTGCGGGGATAGAGTCGTCCATTGAGGTGAGCCAAGGGGCGGAGTTGCAGTTGACCAGTAGCCCCGACTCAGGATTCAAGACGTGCGGCAGTTCATCAATAGAGAGCGGGGCGAGCCAACGGGTGTTGGGGTCGCTACCCGATACAGGCTTCGTCCAGTCGAAAGAGGGGTCTCTACGCGGGATGTTTCCATTGTACTGATAGGAGATACTGCCTTCCACATCCGCGAAAACGAGATTCCACATACTGAGTCCGCGCAGACTAAGCGCTTTCCTAAAGTCGCCTACGTTGTGCGCGGTCATCATCTGGAAGCCCTGCTTGAGCGTGTTCACAGGGTCGGGGATAGCGAGGCTCAACGCCATGCCCTTAAACGGTATAACGGGACCCCACGCCGTTTTCAGCATGGACTGCGAGACCGTTTTCACAACCCCGTTATCACGCGTACGGAGTTGGTAGGTCTCCGTCGTAAAGTCCTTCCACTCGCCATGATAGTTGTACTGCTTGGTTTCGCGGGTTCGCGAATCGTACTTGAAGAAACTGTAGAGCGCGGGGTTGTTGTTGGTGATACACCACGCCAGCCTATCATTATGCCCTATGCCCACAAAAGGCGCGCCCGGGAATGTGACACCGCGGACGCTAAGTTCAGGGGTGTAGAGCGCGAACTCGTACCAGACGAAGAGTCCGCCTATGTCGAGGTGCGGGTCGGCGGAGAGGATGGGATGCCCGTCGGCGGAGCGTTTCGGCGCGATAGCGAACTGGTTGGAGCCTGTTCCTTGAGTAAGTTTGCCCTGAATTTCGAGAAGCGGAAAGACAAGATTCATGGTCTGCGCGAAACAGAGTACATCTATCTCGTCAACAGGCTCCACCCACTCCGGCAGGTCGGCTTTCTGTTCCGCGAAGGCGCGATTTATCCCCGCGCAGTAGGCTTTGAGAGCGTCCGCGAGGTCAGTTGGAAGTCTCTTGAGGGCGTTTTTGGCGTTCTCCTCCACTCCCAACGCACGAATGAAAGCGTCCATTGTAAGAGAGCTTTTGCCGTATATCTCCGCAGTCCTACCTCTGCCCCGCTTGTAGAAGGCGGCGATGTCGAGCGGCATATCCGTCGCCATAGAGTAGCCCAAGCCGTACATGGCGGCGCGAAGGTCTTTCGCGACGATGGAGGGAACTCCGTAACGGTCTTTATAGATTCGCACAGAATCTTTTTGGAACAATTCTCGCCCTTTTTGCGCCTTACTATAAGGGGCGAAAATCAACACGCTCCATAGCGTAAAAATGAGTATCCATAGTCTTTTCAATCTCGTCTGCTCCTTGCCTATCGCTACCCTATCAATTCGCCATCGGGCGTGTGGATTCTTTCACACACGCGCAAAATATCGGTTTTGAGCGTAAAATCTTGTGATACAATGCAGATAACAGCGCGGTTGAACTATGAAATAAGCCCTCGTATCTGCCAGTTAAAAGGATTATAGAAAAATGCAACTCCACAATGAAACCAAAATGACGGCGGAAGCGATGATTGCGCCGGATGGTTCGCTGGTTCTCCTCTCCCCTGTGATTCTCCCCTTCAAGCCCGGTCAGTGCCTTCGCTTGCAGATAACCACTATCGAAGAGCAGTCAGCCGAGACCATGCACAGACGGGGCGCGCCCGTCGTGCGTTATGAAGAGTTATGCGGGGCTACGCCTACCGCCAATAGGTAGGCGCGGCTCTCAATTCACAAAAGCCTTCGCGTAAGAGTACTCTAATTGGGTAAGAATTACGCCCATAAACGTCTGCTAATCGTATTCTTAAATTAGTCCGCAAATGGAGATTTTTCAAAAATGAAACATGGGGTTTCCTCTCGCTACGCCTTCTGCACAAGGCGCTCTTTTCTTCTGATGTTCGCGTTTGCAGGAATCCTCTTGCAGAGCGTCTCCCCTTCCCAAGCGCAGGTTGGCAAACCCTGGGGTTGGGGCTACAACGGCTATCGGCAGTTGGGCATAGGCGATGTAAACATCGATTGGACGAATACCCCCGTACAACCGATAGGCTTAACTGGCGCGGTTCAGATAGCGGGCGGCGCCTACTACACTCTCGCGCTGAAATCGAATGGAACGCTAGCGTCGTGGGGCTTCAACGTGTATGGTCAGTTGGGAGATGGAACCACTAAAGACAGATACACCCCCGTTCCCATCCCCGGTTTAACCAGTGTGGTTCAGATTGCCGCAGGGAACTCTCACTCCCTCGCCCTAAAATCGAATGGAACGGTGTGGGCGTGGGGTTACAATGGGAATGGTCAACTGGGCAATGCAAACAATAACGATAGTAGCGCCCCGGTTCAGGTATTGGGTTTAGCCAACGTGGTTCAGGTCTCAGCGGGCGGATATACCTCCCTCGCCCTAAAGTCAGACGGAACGGTGTGGGCGTGGGGATACAATGGCTACGGTCAGATGGGAAATGGAACCTACAACGATAACAACCTCCCCGTTCAGGTCATCGGCTTATCCGGCGTAGTCAATATCGCTAGCGGTTACGCTCACTCCCTCGCGGCGACTTCGCACGGAGCCGCCTTTGCTTGGGGCTGGAACGGCGACGGTCAACTCGGAGATGGCACAACCACAGATAGGAACTCTCCTGTACTGGTGAACGGCTTGGCGGGGGTGGCTCAGGTTGCGGCGGGCATCTATCACTCTCTCGCCGTAAAGTCAGATGGAACCGCTTACGCTTGGGGGCAGAACAGCTACGGTCAGTTGGGAGATGGTAGCGTGATAGATAGCATCCACCCCGTCCCCGTGCTTGGCTTGGCGGGAATGGTTCAGATTGCGGCGGGCGCGTATCACTCTCTCGCGGTAAAGTCGGATGGAACGGTATGGAACTGGGGCTCTAATCACTATGGTCAGTTGGGAGATGGAACCTACACCAATAGCCTCGCCCCCATAAAGGTAGCGAGCCTACAGGGGCAGACGAACATCTCCACAGGCTATCACAATAGCCTCTCTCTGCAAGCCGCTGTACAGAACACGAAAGCCAGCGTCTCGAACCTCGCTCTCGCTTATGGCAAGCCTATCACTCTCTCCGCCACGCTTAAAAACGCTACTCTAGGCGGCGTTCTCCTCAACAAACCGCTCACTTTTACGCTGGATGGCATCGCTATTGGAGTTGCAAACACAAACGCGGCGGGAAAAGCGAGCCTTCTTGTTCCAATCCCTCTTAACTATACGGCGGGAGCGCACAACTTCACCGCTACTTTCGCTGGCGATACCTCATACTCAGGCTCCACAGCAGGGGCTACTCTCGCCATCGCCAAAGCCGATACTGTTCTTAACAAAGGCGTGTACTCAGGAAGCCCCGGCATGACGAAAACCTTTTACGCTATCCTCAAGCGCAAAACCGACAACGCCGCTCTTATCAATCAGAGCGTGACATTTAAAATAGATGGAAACTCTATCGGAACCATCGTCACCGATGGGTTGGGGAAAGGGACTCTCTCCTACACGCTAGATGAGACCTATAACGCGGGCGCTCACGCGCTGACGGTGGAGTACGCGGGAGACGGTAATCACAACGCTTCATTGGGAGCGGGAGTTCTTACTATCCTCCAAGCCACAACAAAGTTGAGCATCGACTCTGTAGCGGGGAAAGTCGGCGCAACGGTCACGTTGAAAGCCAAACTGACGCGCAAAACGGATGCCGCTTCGCTTCTAGCCAAAACGGTTCACTTTCAGGTAGAC
>CAIJLM010000123.1 GCA_903821495.1 uncultured Chthonomonas sp.
ACATACTGATACCCTCCTTTTGGGGAAAAATAGAGTGAAACGGCTCTCGCTACATTATACGCCGTCCGCTTTATCTTGCGATAAACTGTTTCAGACGTCGCAAATCTTGTAAGAGTTCTCTAGCGCGGCGACCGCGTCGCCTTTTGGTATCAGCTCTTGCCCTACATAGCCGCTATAGTTCGTCGCCGCTATCGCCCTCATGATGGCGGGATAGTAGAGTTCCTGCGTCTCGTCTAGTTCGTTGCGTCCTGGATTGCCCGCCGTGTGGAAATGCCCGATGAAGTCGATATTGTTGCGGAGAGTGCGAATAACATCGCCCTCCATTTTCTGCACACGAATTTTGCATTCGTTTGGGCATACAACAATTATACACTAGAAGTTAGGGTTAGGGCTTCGCATTAAATTCATTGCGGCAGTTCCACTTGTACAGCGCGGGCGATTCCGCTAGCGCGAACAGTTCCTGCTCTCCTTTAGAAAAACCAAGAGCGGCTATCCTTTTCGGCGCGCTAAGAACACGCCAGACCTCAACGCCAGACATATCCCAGATGGCGATGTCTTTATCGCCTACGGCTGTCGCGAGGCGGGAGCTATCCGCCGTAAAACGAATATCGGCTATCCAGGACTTATGCGCCTGCGTCCGCCATTTGATTTCGCCTGAAGTCGCATCAAGTACAACGACTTGCCCCTCCTTGCCGCCTACCGCAATCAGGTCGCTCTCCTCATTAAACCTAAGCACAGTAATGGGGAAGGCGCAGGAGGCTGTCCAGACCGCCTTTTTACTTCTCGTGTCCCAAAGGCTAACCTTGCCCTGCGAGTTTCCTAACGCTATCAAATTGCCTTGCGAGGAGGGGACGGCGTGAGCGACTGAATCTAGAGGGGTAGCGTATTGCCCTTGTTTTACGCCAGTGGCGGCGTTCCAGTATTCAATTTGACCGCCTACGCCTACCCAAACGAGAGGCTGGTTATCATATGAGAGGAGTATCTGAGCCGTTCGGTTGCGAGAGGCTAAGAAATGATTTCTCAAGGTTCCTGCGGATGCGTCCCAAATATAAATCTCGCCATCCAACGACCTGCCGGCTATCAGGTGTGAATCCAGGGAATACGAGGCTTTGGAGACTCCTGTATTCTGGCGTCTCCATAACGTTTTTCCATCGGCGATGCGAAATACAGCGAAGTCCCCATTCAGACTATAGAGCAACCCTGTTTCCATATCGGGAGAGAGCGCGTTTCCAATCGGAGTATCGTTGAAGGCGATTTTGGCGTTTGTCGTTGCCTTCTGATTCCAAATGTAAACGCCTCCTTTGATATCGCCGCTGACAATCTGATTTTGCGTGGGATTCGGAACTATCTGTGAAACGAGATTCTCGCTCCCTCGCCAGACCTGCAAAGGCGTGCCTTTTCGTATATCCCACGCCCGAATGAGTGTATCACGGCACCCTGTATAGAGCCGATCGCCACCCAAGGAATAGGCGAGCGCCGTAATTTTATCAGGGTGGGGAGGGAGGGGCGAGAGTTTTACCGTTGGTTCTATCTCCACAAGCAGGAGACCGCCTTCTGAGTCGCCTATTGCAATTTGAGAACGAACGGGCGAAGCCGCTAAAGCGGTCAACGCCACGCTAAAAGGCATCTCCAGAACCATTTTTGAGGAGAACGCATCCCATACTTTAAGGCGCCTGTCGTAGCCTATGGAGGCGATGTATCTTCCGCCCGCTACGCTTTGAATTGCTCGAACGGAGCCGTTGTGCTTGATCGCTGTTCTAGCGCCTCGCCCGCCTGAACGCCAACGCCAGATAAGACCGTTCACGTCGCCCGCCAAAACGTCGCCGTCTGGCAACATTGCGAGACACGTGTAGGGGGCGGACGAAAATTTCACGGATTTCCATTTCCCTTGAGGTGATAGCGGATGGCTCCATAATCCGCCAGTTACGGGAGCGTAAAACGCCATGCACGTCGCGGGAGAAATGAGAGCGGTTCCCTCTTCGGGAAGAGGCGGAGAGACTCTCCACTTCGGAGCATAGTCTGGAAGGCTCCATGCCGCTACGCTTCCATCTTTCCCCATTCCAAAGAGCGTCCCCTCTAAAGGCGACACGACAAGGTATCCGATCCCTGCCGAAGTTTCCAAAGCCCTTTTTTGCGCCGATTTCGCCAATTCTGTAGCGAGCCGCCACTCCAGATTAGGAGTGCTATTCATAGTTGCGGAGGCTCTCGTCTCTTCCAAGAGTTTATGAAATCGTTTCGAGTCTCCATCCTTAAACGCGGCATAGGCGAGGTTCATACGCACTTTATACAGGAGTCTTTCCGCCACTCTCTTCTCCTTCCACGCATAAAACGACAGCCCCCCTAGCAGAGCGACTACAATCCCCGCAACGAACGAAGCCTGGGCAACGCCACGATAAAACGCTTTCCGTTGTCGTGTCTTTTCCGCATCGGGCAGACTTTGAGATACCCATCTGTCGTCGAATACGCGTCGATATATCCGATTGCGAATCTCAACGCGCCCCTCGACATTTCGCGTAATCCCCGCCAGCCGTAAGACTTCCAGGCAGGCATCCGTATCCATGTCCGTTGTCTTTTTACCGCGCCAGATGCGACTGTAAATTTGGAGCAAAGCGCCTAAATCAACTGATGCCTTCAGCAGGCGCTCTCGAACGAAAAGAAGGTTGGCGTTGTGGTCGGAAGCTCTCGGAGCGAAGAAGAGAGCCGCGCAGAGGCTGTCTATCCTCTGGGGGGAAGCGAGACAGGGAGGCTGAGATAACTCTCGGCACAGCAACTGCGTCAGGTAGGGATGCCCTTGCGTCCAGTAGAAAATACGGGATGCCGCCTGCTTCTCCACCGCGCTAGAGAGCGAGAGCCCCTTTACCAGGCGCGAAATGTCGCCAAAAGAGAAATCCTCCAGTAGTATTGCGTTTCCTATGTTAAAAGGGGTGGTGCGTGTGTCCGAAATGAGAGTAGCGGGAGAGGCGACACCGAGAAGGCAAAAGGCGATGCGGCGATAGACCGGGTCATACGTGCGCCTGTTATAGCACTCTCGAACGCCTGCGAAGAACTCATCCGTGGAGAAAGGAAGACTCAGAACGGAGTCTATCTCATCTATGAACATGACGAGACGATCTACTCGATGGAGAACAACCTCGGAGAAAGCGGAAAAGAGGCGTTGGAGAGGGCTTACTCTTGCACTCTCCTCCCAGTAGGCTTCCAACTCGTCTCTCAGCTTGAGTTGCCTTCCTAACTGGAGGAGAATTCCATAGTACCAGGCCTCCACGGAAACATTCGCGCCAATCGCAGTGAGATCCAGCACGACTACCGACACGCCTACTTGAAGCAGTTTGAATTTGGTGCGAATCATCAGGGAGGATTTCCCCATTTGACGAGCGGTTAGCACGTAACAAAACTCCCCGTTTTGGAGGCAAGCGAGTAGTCTCTTGTCCGCTTCGCGCTCAATATACGAGGG
>CAIJLM010000124.1 GCA_903821495.1 uncultured Chthonomonas sp.
GAGACAAGTCCCTCTCCCGAATCGGGAGAGGGATGCCCGAAGGGTGAGGGCTAGGAGGGGGCGGGATGAGGGCTTGTGGTTTTCAAATGGAACACCTCTTGCAAAGAACGTCCCTTCTTTTCGGGTATCGTCTTACACAGGCGATGGGTTACGGTCAAAGCCATCCTGATGCCAGTACGGGTAGGCGAGGGTTGTGGCGCTCGCCGCATCCAGACGCTTAACCTGCTCCGCCGTCAGTTTCCAGCCCACTGCGCCAAGATTCTGGCGAAGTTGCTCTTCGTTACGCGCCCCGATGATAACCGTAGCCACAGTAGGGCGTTGCAGTAGCCAGTTGAGAGCGACCTGCGGAACGGTCTTTTCGGTCTCCTGCGCCACCTCGTCCAGAGCGTCCACCACCTTATAGACGTACTCATTGTCCAAAGGAGGTCCGCTATCCACCACGACTTTACTCTGTAGGCGACTGGATTCCGGTAGGGGTTGCCCGCGTCGTATCTTGCCAGTCAAGCGTCCCCAGCCTAGAGGACTCCAGACAACCGCTCCCACCTTCTGGTCTAGCCCCAGGGGCATTAGCTCCCACTCGTAATCGCGCCCGACCAGAGAGTAGTACGCCTGATGCGCGACAAAGCGCGACCAGCCATACCTGTCGGATGTAGCCAACGACTTCATGAGATGCCAGCCAGAGTAGTTAGAGCAACCGATATAGCGTATCTTGCCCGCCTTAACAAGCGTATCCAGAGCGCTCAAGGCTTCTTCGACCGGGGTAAAGGCATCGAAGCTGTGAAGCTGATACAGGTCTATATAGTCCGTTCCCAGCCGCTTCAGACTGGCTTCCAGAGTGCGGATAATGTGGAAGCGGGAGGAACCCGTGCCGTTGGGGTCGGGGTGAGTGCGAAATCCGCCTTTGGTGGAGATAAGAACAGAGTCGCGCTTCCCTTTTATGGTCTGACCAAGTATCTCTTCCGCCGCGCCGCCGGAATAGACATCGGCGGAGTCGAACATATTCAGCCCCGCGTCAAGGCAGACATCCACAACGCGTTGCGCCTCTGCGAGGTTATTGGCTCCCCATGCCTTAAAAAACTCGCTCGCGCCTCCGAACGTTCCCGTTCCAAAACTCAAAACAGGGACTTTTAGTCCCGAACCTCCAAGAAAGCGATGCTCCATGTTAATAGTCCCTCTCCTTCAAGATGAGAATCCCCGCTGTCTTTATCAAAAAACGCAGAGCGTTTGTTTTGGTTAGTTTACCACACCCGCACGTCGAACGCGAACAAAGGCTTGCGTGGTAAGAGCCTCAAGAGACGCTTCGGCAGGAGAAACCTTCGCATCTGTCGAAACGAACACTATCGCTCATCTACAAACGCAAGGAGAACTACGACGCTGAAAATTACGGAAGTTAGAACAATACCCCTACGGGGGGATACGCCTGATGGCGGTTGGGCGCAGGGTTACGACCCTGACGAGAACCTGCACACGCTGGTCTCGGTTCACACAGACGAAGGCTTGATAGGTTACGGAAGTTGCTTCACAAGCAAGGGGTTGGTCGACGCTTCCCTTCAGCTGTTGCGCCCCTATCTTATTGGAGAGTGCGCCATTGAGCCGGAGCGGGTCTCTGAGAAGCTACACCAGTCTACGTTTTGGCAGGGGCGAGGCGGCGCTGTCGCCCACGCGATTAGCGGAGTGGATATCGCTCTATGGGATATTTTGGGGCAGGCGACGGGGCAACCCATTGCGCGACTTCTGGGCGGCTACTACCGAACTAAAATCAAGCCCTACGGCTCGCTGCTCTTCGATGAACCTCCCATTCTGCGCGAACGTTTGCTAGACGCAACTTCTCGCGGCTTCAAGGCGCTAAAACTGGGATGGCATGGCTTCGGACGGCGAGATAGCAAATTTGACGAACTGCTTGTAAAAACGGCGAGAGAGACGGTCGGCGCAGAGGTTGAAATTATGGTAGACGCGGGAGGTTCAGAGCAGTACTGGCCCCACGGCTATAAGTGGGCGTTGGAGACCGCGAAGATGCTGGCGGACTATCAGGTGGTCTGGTTTGAGGAGGCGCTTCCGCCAGACGACATTGAGGGCTACAAGCGGCTTCGCGACAACGCGCCTCTGCCCATCGCGACAGGCGAGGTATTGGTTCGCAGGCAGGCTTTTCAGCCCTGGATAGAGCAGGGCGCGGTAGACATCATTCAGCCGGACACGACAAAGTGCGGAGGGCTTTCGGAGGCGCGGCGCATTGCATGGCACGCCTACGACCACAATATCCAGATGGTGTCGCATGGATGGAACACCGCGATAGGACTCGCGGCGGACCTGCATCTCGCCGCCGCCATGCCTGTCGCCCGTTATGTGGAGTACATCACGCCGTCGCCCTACATTGAAGAGATAGTAGCGCAACCGTTTCTACTGGATGAGGATGGCTTTTTGACCATTCCCGACAAGCCCGGTCTAGGAATAGAACTCGACCTTGAAAAGATAGAGTATCTGTCTCGCCGAAGATAGCCCTCCGTCGCGCCCACAACGAAAAGGAGATATGAGGATGGCGGACACAATTTTAAGCGATAGCGTTTCCGAAGACGATAGCGAACATACTAACGTAGCTCTTCAGAGCGTACAGTTGAGTAACCTGCTCTCGTTTGGTCACGACACGCCTCCCCTTCCCCTACGCCCGCTCAACATTCTGATAGGCGCGAACGGCTCAGGGAAGTCTAACCTCATTGACGCTATCTCCCTGCTTCGCTCCTGCGCGGGCGATATTCAGAGTACATTGCGGCGCGGCGGCGGCGTATTAGAGTGGGTTTGGAAGGGTGAGCCTAATGGCTTCACATCCATAATAGCCTCCGTCGCTATCCCCAAAGAGAGGTTATCGCTACAGCACACTCTCGAAATTGGAGCGAACCAGCAAACTTATCGGATATTTTATGAACTCATAGAGAACAACCCTCCGTCTCTTGACGAAGATGGGCACACAGCTTTTATTTATCGCTGGAAGAACGCTATTCCGGCGATAAAGTTTGACGGTTCAACAATCCTCTTAAAAGGAGACGTTTTGAACCCTCAACAGTCAATTCTGTCTCAACGACAAGACCCTGACCACCTCATGGAAATCACTGCGCTCGCGGATACCTATAAACGTATTCGTATCTACCGTGAATGGGCGTTCGGGCGCAACTCTCCACTACGACTCCCTCAATCTGCGGATTTACCGGTGGATACACTAAGCGAGGATTTCTCAAATCTAGGGCTATTTCTTAACTATTTGAGAGAGATGCCCGCTACGAAGAGACAGATTATTAACGCTCTGTCTGAAATTTACGATGGAGCGGACGATTTCGGAATCAGTGTTTACGGGAACACCGTGCAGTTATACTTGACGGAAGGCGACTTCAAAATTCCGGCGACAAGGCTTTCGGATGGGACGCTTCGCTACCTGTGTCTCCTCGCCATACTGCTCGACCCTACCCCCCCGCCGCTTATCTGTATAGAGGAGCCTGAACTGGGCATACACCCAAACATAATAAATAAACTCGCCGACCTGCTTAAAGAAGCCTCCACGCGAACCCAACTTATCGTCACCACCCACTCCCAGCAACTCGTAGATAACTTTACGGAATCGCCGGAAGATATAGTCGTGTGCGAAAAACGGAGCGGTCAAACCACGTTGGAGCGACTTGACGCAAAAGAGATGAGCATCTGGCTGGATAAGTACAGTCTGGGCGATTTGTGGTCAAGCGGGGAAATCGGAGGGAATCGCTGGTGAGCGAGATACGAATCTACGTTGAGGGCGGCGGCAATGCAAAGATAGACAATGCCTGTAAAAAAGGCTTCCATCAACTCCTAGAAAATGCAGGCTTCAAGGGGCGTGTACCGCGTATTGTCGCCTGTGGTAGCCGAGATGTTGCTTACGATAGATTTAAAACGGCGATAAACGCTGGCATTACCGCCCTACTCATTGTGGACAGCGAAGACCCTGTAAGCGATATTTCCAAAACTTGGGAGCATCTCAAAAAGCGCGACAGTTGGGAACGCCCAGCGAAAGCCAACGATGAACAGGTCTTCCTAATGACAACCTGTATGGAGACATGGGTAGTCGCTGACATAGAGACCCTACGCAAAATCTTTCCCAACTGCCTTAAAGAAAAACTCCTCCCAAAGCCAAGCCCATTGAGCGAGTTGGAGAAATTAGACCGTCATGCCATACAAGACGCTTTAGATACCGCGACGAATAGGTGTCCGAACGCCTACAAAAAGGGCAAGCGTTCGTTCGCCCTTCTAGCGCATTTAAGCCCCGCTACTCTCAAGCGACTCCTGTCATTCCAACGAATGCACACGATTTTAGACCGCGACCTGCCGTCCATAAGATAGCCATGCCCCTCTTCTGAACTAGCGCGAAGCCCCGCGCCGCCCAATGAGCCACGCCCCGAACCCTAATGCGACAGCGGCGGAAATCACGATTCCGAGTAGAGGCGTTCCTCTCTTCGGCTCTGTTGGGGCGGGAGGTTCGGCTTGTTTTTTGGGGGTGACTGGTGGCGCTACTCCACTACGGAGGGTAAAATGGGCTTCCACGTCTTGCGGGGCGGCGGCGGTATCTTTGGGCGAATACTGCGCCAGTTCATGGCTACGGTCAACGCTCCCAACGCTAGAGTCGGCGAGGTAGTAGCCCTTTTCCGGGATAGCCACAATCTCGCGCCAACCTGCGCGTTCGGGGTAGTTGCTGTCTCTATAGGTAACTACAGAGACCTTCTCTTTGGGCAGGAACAGAACGCCCTCTATTCGCAGAAGCCCGACGCTCATCCCTCCCTCTCCCGCCTTGAGGGTGAGCGTATGTTTTTGCCAACTCGGATGCGCCGCCACGCCGTTGATTTGAAACACAAGTTTTTTTTGGATTTTGGAGAGGTTGGACTTCAAGAACATCTGCTGTTCTTCAGGGGTGATTACGCCGTCCACTATCTGTTCCATCTCCTCCATCACAGGAATTTCGGCGAAATCAAGCAGGTAAACAACCCGAATCCGCACGCCGTTAGCCGTCAGTTTAAGGTAGTGGCTAATGGTGATGTTGTCGAGCGGGTGCGCGTTTACGGCTCCGACGACGTGGCAAAGCAGGGCGCAGGTTATGAGTGAACAGAGGTTTCTCATCGTGGAAGAGGCGTTCCGCTCAGAGTCTCCTTGAACGCGATTTTCAAAGGCTCCCCGAAAACGTACAGATTCGGGTTCGCCCGTGTCATGCGCGTTGTGTACTCTTGGGCTTTCGCGGCGTTGTGTAGCCCCGCCTCTATCCGACTCGCATGGTAGAGTATACGACTGTCTTTCGTTCCGTAGGCGAGCGCCTTCTGCATAGCGCTTTGCGCCTCCACAAGCCGCCCCGCCTTGCAGAGCGTCCACGCCAACGTATCGTAAGAGTAGATGTCGTGTCGCACTCTCATCTCGTTCTGCGCCATTTCGAGGGCTTCCGGAAGGTTTCGGTCATGGTCAGCGAGAAACAGAGCGCGTTGGCGGTCGTAAGTATCGCCCTTGCTCTTCGCTAGGCGGCTGATGCTGTCTATCAGGGCGTAGTATTTTTTTGCGGCGGCGCGATTGCCGAGATGCAGATGCGCGTCGCCTATTATGGCAAGCGTCTCAGGCGCGGGAACGATAGCGGAGGAGGTTTGCGCCCATTTCAGGGCTTGCGCCCAATCCATACGCGATAGAGAGAGCCGAGCCAGACCATTCAGACTATGGAAATCTTTCGGAAACGATTTGAGAGCGCTCTGGTAACACTTTTCCGCTTCGTCAAGCCTACCCATGCTCTCATAACGTTCGCCCGTCTTTTCGTAGAACCATGCGAGGGCTTCCGGTGACATGGACTGCTCCCTGTCTGCAAGTTCTAAGCCCGCCTCTATCGCCTTTAGCGATTTTTCGGGGTCTCCATTGAGCCAACGAAGTCGCGACTCAAACGCCTTCGAGTAGGAGGATACGCGAGAAGCGTCTCTCTTACTCCATATCTCCTTCGCCTTGTCGTAGTCTCCCATCTCAAAATAGTTCTCGGCGAGAAAGAGTTGAGTGGAGGAGTTCGCGGGGTCGTGTTTCAACATCCCTTGAACTATGGGGAGCGCGTCGGAGAAGCGATGTTGCGCCACGAGGCTTTTCGCTAGGGCGAGCATTGCAACTTCGTTACGCTTTACGCGAAGTTGCAGAGAGCGCCGCGCCGTCCTCTCCGCATTGAGCGCGGACTGTAGGTCGCCCGTCTCGGCGTAGCGCTTCAGGTAGGCGAGGGCGAGTTGCCCCGTGGAGAGCGCCGACTGCGGGTCGTTTTTCACGCCTTGCAGTAGCCCCGCAATCTCTTTCTGGTGGAGAGTCGGGTCGTAAGGGAAGTGTTCTACGCGCAGTTCGGGGCGGGCTTTAGTCTGCGAGTGGCTTACGGCGCAACCTACAAAGAGAGTAGGTGTCAATAGTAGTAGGATTTTGTATTTTTTCATAGGGTGTAGGATATTATAAAAGGAGAGAGGGCGTGGATAGCCCTCTCTCCGCACGATGTTCCGACTATTGGGGACTACCCAGATAGGGGAAGGTCGCGGTAAAGTGTTTACCGCTTGCGTCTACGTTATCCGAAGTAAGCGTAGCAATCTCCTTGCCATCATCGGGGGCGAGTCCCAGAGCGGGAATCGTGCCGCCAAAAATGACCCCCAGAGAGGTGTCTATAATGTCGTCGCCGAGCGCGCGTCCGCCAAACTTGTTGCCTGTAGCGCCTCCTGTCTCCACGCCGAGATACGCGGCGGTGGTGGAGTTGTCCTTCAAGTCGGCGATAATAACGTCGGGCGAAAGCACCGCTTTCACAACATCGGTTATGGCTTGAGAGCGCCCCGCAGTTCCCGTCATAAACGACTGGATGTCGTTGGCGAGAGAGCCGTTATCGTCCGTAGGCGAATCCTCGTCGTTGGCTTTATGGCGACCATTCAATACCGTCGCGAAGACCTCGTTGACGGCGGGTCTCGCAAGTCTGTCGACCTGCGTATAGATTTTTTGGTCTCCACCGCCGCCGCCGCAACCCGTCAATACCGCGATTCCGAGAACGCCCGTCATAGCGCAGAAGCCTGTAAGTGTTCGTTTCATCAATGTTATCTCCTTTTAGGTTTCTACTTGCTAGTGGTACACCAGACGTGGATTTTGCCATCGCCTGAGCCTATGAGTTGGGATTTCGGAAGTTCCACTACGACGGAGAGGACGTTATACCCATTGCTGGAGAGAAAGTCCTTCGCTACGCCCGGCGCGCGCCAACTACCGGCTTTCGGCGTGTTGGGGTCTGGCACGGATACGCCAGTGAGCGGGTAGGCTCTATCGGGCAGAATAGTGAAGAACTGGTCAAGGTCGAAGAAGAAGGAGTCTTCCCGCGCTCCCGCGAACACTTTCATGCCGGCGGCGGGCGAGAAGGTAGCGTTGATGGTTCCCGTCGTTGTGAAGGGCGAGAGAAGCGTTGACTTTGCGCCCGTCATGCTGGGCTTTACGGGGCCCGCGATATAGACCTTCTGGCTAGAGCCAGTTCCTTGAAAACTCGCCTGAACAACGAGGTCTTCCACGTTGTCGCCTGTGTTGTCTATCTTGAATTGATAGAGTACGTTCGGGTCGAACGAAACGCTTGACCCCGCTCCCCTCATAATAAGCGGGTGAACGTTCATCGCTAGAACGACGTTGCTAGGATTGGTTGGGCTTGGAAAGACATAGACATCGGTAAGGTCGGCTCCTGGTGAAGCCGCGATTTCGGGGGTGTCCGCATGGTCGGAGCCTTTGGCTTTTGCAAGCAGGAGCATGGGGACGAGCGCCACTGCGCTTAGGATGAGCGCTGTTTTTTTGAGTGTGAATCTGGGTTTCACGATTCCCTCCAACTGGTTAAGAGATTTTGAAGGTTTCGCGCTACTCTTGCATGAGGTTTATGC
>CAIJLM010000125.1 GCA_903821495.1 uncultured Chthonomonas sp.
AACCGCGAAACACGCGAAACACGCGAAAAAAATGCACCAAGCCCCAAACTTGGAACAACACGCACAACCTTCTAATCTCAAACCACGAAGACTCCTCTCCTTTGCGAAGGAGAGGTTGGGTGAGGTTATGTAGATTCCCGTAACCCTGAACTCTTACTTGGGCAGGTTTGGCGTTTTGCCTTATTGGCTTGGGCGAGGGGTGACTAAACTGAAAAGCGGCTCTGTGTGGCGATAAGTTCTACTTGGCGCTTGCCGTCTCTTTAGGAGGTTGGGAGAGGATAACGGAGAAGCGCGCGGCGCGAACGGGTTTCTCCGCCGCTAGTATATCCGCGACCTTTTTCTCCTCCATACGGCGCAAGAGTTGTATCACCTGGTCATCGGGAAGCAGGGCGAATATCTTGGTCAAATGCTCTATCGGCATCTCTTCGTAGACCATCGCCATACGCGCCAACGCTTTTGGGTCGACGCTGTTTTGCGCGGAGCGGGTAGTTTTTGCGGTAGGCTCTTCCGCCTTTTTCGCATTCGATTGCTTCAGGCTCTCCCAGTCGTCGCGCTCTTTTTGAAGCGCCTCGCGCATTGCAGAGAGTTTGCGCTTCTCTTCTGCGAGAGGGTCGGGTTGCGCCGCTTTTGCAACCTGCTGTGCGCCTCGCTTTGGTTTGAGACCGATTTGGGCATAGAGGGGAGTGAGGGCGGGGTTGGCAGGGAGGCGCACTAGACCGAACTTCGCCAACCCATACACGACCCCCAGAGAGATAACTCCCAAAAACATCCCCGCTACGAAAATCCGCAGGAGTATTCGCTTCTTCTTTTTGGGTTTGGCGGGTGTCTCCGCGCCGGACGTAGCCATCGCTATCTACCTCTCGCATTCTCAATCATGCTCATAATTTTACGCACGTAGTTCTGTGTTTCGGGGAAGTTTGGCACGCCCCCCGCCTTGCGTACTGCGTTAGGTCCCGCGTTGTAGGCGGCGAGGGCGCGTGGAGTGTCGTTTCCAAACTCTTTCATAAGCCCCGCAAGGTAGCGCGTACCCCCTGAGATGTTCTGCTCCGGGTCGAAAGCGTTCTGAACGCCCAAGCCTTTCGCTGTTTCCGGCATAAGCTGCATCAGCCCCATAGCGCCTGCTACCGATTCACTATGCGGGTTTCCGCCCGATTCCTGCTGAATTACGGCGCGAACTAGTTCGGGTTGCAGTCCGTTCTGGGTGGCGTATTTCTGAACGAGAGCCTCTATGTTGGAAGGAATGTTGGAGAGCGTTTCGTCCATCTTCCGAAGTTGGATGCGCCCTTGCGCCTGAGCGAGCGTTAGGTCAAAGGGGCGTGGCGGGGAGAAGGGAAGGTTTACGTTGACGCTAGGCGATTTTGTGCCGTTCGGCAGAGTTGACGACAGCGCGTCCACTCCTGTTTGAGGTTTACTCGGCGGCGCGGGTTGAAACGAGGAGATTCGCGCCTGAATCTCCTGAATTCGTGAATTTATTCTCTCAACGCCCTCTAACATCTTGTTTCCTTATATCCCTTAAATCTCAAGCCACGCGTTGAGACCGCTTGTAACGCAAGGTGGTCATATCGTCTAGCGTGTCCTGTTCCTGCTTTTGCTGTTCGGCAAGGTACTCAGCGTGGGCTTTTTCGCGCAGTTTCGTGACGGCTTCTCGTTCTTGACGCGCCTTCACCATTGCCAATCTCGCCTCCGCCATAACAGTTCGGGCGGCTTCTATTTCGCGCTCCACGCTCTCAATGCGTAGAATGAGAGAGGCGAGATACCGTTCGCGATTCGTGATAGCATGAATATCGAAGTTGCGCTCTCCCGTCTTTCCTCCGCGCCCTTGTAAAACCTCTTCGCACGCCTGTTGTAGTTGGGCGAGTTTGCGCTCTATCTCTAGGAGGCGGTTTTGCGTCCTCACATACTCCTGCTCTTTTTGCCCTTCAATAAGGGCGCGGTGGTGCAGAACGCTCTCTAGGCGGAATTGGAAACGACGCATTTGGGAAAACCTCTGTGTAGACAGGATGAAGAGCCGTGAAAGCGCTTCTACACAGAGATTATCGGTAGACTCAGAGGTAGGTATGCAGTGTTATTTTGAGAGTATTCACGCCTGACCTCTTGAAAGGACAGAGATACCTATGGGGTAGTCCGCTTCAAGGAGGGATGTCCGAATAGGTACAGCGGAGCGCGCGACTTTTGGCTAGGCGATATTCAAATTCCCATCCCAGTTCCATGCGGTATCAATCTCCACGCCGAGATGCCGCGCCACTAGCACAGGAATATCCACGATGTTCACTTCGGCGGGAAATTCGAGGCGAGTTCCGTCGCTATAACGCGCTATCACAAAGATGGTGCGATGCTCAGGGATGTTCTGCCCGTGCCCGTACTCCGTTCCGCCATGGTCTGTGCTAATGAGGATGAGCCAGTCCTCTTGGGAGTAGCGCGGACGCGCCTGTATCGCCTCCTCTATCTCCCCAATAATCGAATCGTTCCATGCGATAGAGTCGAGATAGCCCGGCACATCTGGCGCGTAGCGGTGTTTGTGCCCCGCCGCGTCCACGTCGTCGAGTTGAAGGAAGATGACATTCGGGTCGGCTGACTGTAGGTAGCGTACTGTTTCATCGCGCACCTTTGCGTCGTTACTCGTGCCTACCGCATGGTCGGCGCTTCTCAAAATCTGCTCGTTGATAGGCTCCCAGTTCACAATGGAGGCGGTCACGAGCGCAGGGTTCTTCTCCTTCAGTCGTTGAAAAAGGTGCGGGTATTTGTCGTAGTTTGCGCCCTCAAAGGAGTTATCGGTTACGCCGTGCTTATCGCCCCATACTCCTGTGAGCAGATGCGACCAGCCGGGTCCGCTTATCGTGATGACTCCCGTCTGAGCGGCGGGGGCGAACGCGCCTTCGCTAATCAGTCTGTCGATATGGGGCGTTTTGGCTTGGAGGAGCGCGTCGGATCTGCAACCGTCTATTCCAAAGATAATAACGTGTTTTGAGTTGGGCATGGTGAGAAAACCTTTCTGAGAAGTTGGGTTTGGATAACGCGGATAGTTTCGCGCTTGACCTTGCGCTTCCCTTCTGAAATACGCTATCCTTAGTATCTACAAAAGCGCAAATAGGAGGTTGAGCGATAATGAAGAGAGTTACGGGTTGGGTTGG
>CAIJLM010000126.1 GCA_903821495.1 uncultured Chthonomonas sp.
ACAGTCCAGGAACTGTTATCCTATCGCTTCGCGCCAGAGCCCTTTGTACCCAAAAAGAGGCGAGGGAGAAAGCCTAAATACAGGGACGACAAATTACAAGGAGCAAACAACATTGTCACCAACTAATGTTGCCCTACCTCTTAACCAAGTTGCTGGTAATAACAACGTGGGAGTACCAGTTAAACACGCCGCCGCCTTGACGACCTGAGTTATTGGTGAGAGTGTTGCCATCTACCGTAGCCCACGTTGGCTTAAAGCCCGCGACGATATAAGGGTTGCCGTTCCATCGCCCATCCCCAGAGCCATAGTTGATAGCGCTATCGAAGATACCAATACCGCCGCCGTCGCCTACGCCTACATTAGAATCTACGAGATTGTTCTGTACAACAATACCGTCGCAACCTGCCACATTAATTCCGCCGGGCCAGTTTCCCGTCATGCCAACTACACGGTTATTCGAGATAGTGGCGGAGGTGTTGAAAGCCGCGATACCCAGCCCCGTTCCTTGCGTGGTGAAGCCATCTATCACCTGTGAGGTGTCTTGCGGGTACTGTTTCCACACGCCCGATACGCCAAGTACGGTGTAGTCGCCGGGGTTATTGTGGAGGGTAACGCGGTTAAGAGCGAGGTTTCTCTGCGTCACGTCGAAGTTATCCGGCTCCGCGCCTGCGAACCCTCCATATAGTCGTACGCCCGGTCCCACCCATGCGCCGCCCGGCACGGTGTAGTCGCCTTTTGCAACCCAAACTTGGTCGCCTATCTGCGCGGCGTTGAGCGTAGAGATAATATCGCCACTGGGAGATGCCCACGAACTGCCGTCGCCAGCGCCGCCCTGTGTAATGTGGAAGATGCGCCCTTGCGGAACGGTTCCTATCACTTGGAGAGCGCCATCTACATTCGGTATGTTTTTGCCGCCCCATCCTCGTAGCGCTTCGGGCAGAGTAACCGACTTCGTTCCCCATGGGTCGTTTTCCGCGCCCCAGGGGTTCTGGTAGTAGCCTACGCCGCTCGCGCTGGTGTCGTGAGCGCGTTGAAACCACCAACCTCCGTTGCTATAGGCGTGCGCTGAATAGCCGGAGAGCCAGTAGGTTCCTTCTGAGAGATAGAGCGGGGAGGAGAAATTGAAAACGAGGTCTTGCCGTTGCGTATTCGCAGTGTAGCGCGTACTAACGACCTGTTGCCCTGTATAGATGGTTCCATCCATCGCCGTCATGTCCGGCTTGTGTCCGAGCAAGAGGAAGGCGGTGGGGTCGGCGGGAAGGTTGAGCGACGCGCCAATGCCGTAGAGAGTTATTTGACTAACCAGCCATCCGCCTTTTGGAACCGTCAATTTGTTGAACATAAAGGTGGAGAGGGCTTGATTGTCCGGGAAAAAGGAGGACGAAATTGCAACCTTGTATTTTGGACCTATGGGGTGGTCAGCGAGTGTATCCGACCATCCTTTCGGCGCAAGCGTGAGAAGCGCAAGGAGCGTCAACGTCACGCGAAGCATAGACTTTCTTAAAAGAGTCATAAAGAGAACCTCCCAGAAGAGCGGCGCAAGATTAACTTGCCGCCGAATAGAGTAGACAGCACAGTGGCGGATATTCGCGATATCCGGACGGTTTTCCTTCTCACAGTCTTCCTTGTAGCTGGGAAGGCGAGTCGGCTTACCCGCTACTATAACATAGCGAGCGTTAGCCAAGCGTTAATTTAGCGTTAATTTTGGCGTGAATCACATCTTTTTTTGAATCTTTGTACTTTTTTGCGCCTGTCCTAGCCCTCAACCACTGCCCCTTCTCCCAATTCTGGGAGAAGGGGTGAATGCACGGATGGTGGTTTGAGATTGGAAAGTTTGGCGCGTTGTTCTAAGTTTGGGGCTATTTTGCGTATTTCGCGTGTTTCGCGGTTAATTCCCAAAAGAGTGAACTCTTACGGGGTCGGCTTATAGAGGCTATAAATCACCTTTAAGATAAGTCGTTCGCCGTTCGCAGTGGTTAGCGTCACCTCGCCGCGCCCATCGCCTAATGGAGCCTGTTTTCCTAATATTATACGCACATAAGCGGTGTTGTCTTTTCGGTCTACAAGTCGCGCAGAGAGATAGGGCTGTTTGGGAGCTATTTTGAGCGTACTGAACATCTGCGCCGACTTGGCGCGTATCAGCGTATCCCTCTGATGCGTTGCCCCTCTCTCTAAAGAGCCAAATACCACCACGTCCGGTAGCGCCTGAATGTCCCCGTTCACCGATGCCTGCACCTGCGCCCATACGCCGCCCAACGAGACAATCGGCTCTTCCGCCGAAGTTTTTTGGGTTGTGGTTTTAGGGGCGATATAGATTTCACCGGAGACGCGCCCAATAGGAGCGTCGGGCGTAAGAGAGACTTGATAGGTCTGAAGATATGTCGCTCTGCCGTTGCGAGTCTCTAGGATTGGGCGCGAGGTTTGCGCTAGGATACGCACATTCGGAGCGCTACAGACGAGCGGGGGCATTTTGCCCCTCTCCATGAGCCGCCCATCCAACCGAACAAGCAGAGGAAGTGTCGCGGTAGCGCCCGCCTTTACATCCGAGAAGTTGATGATTTTCGGCTCAAACGTCACAACAGAGTGAATATCGGCGAGAACCTCAAGGGAGGCAAGCGGCACGGGGTCTGAGCCAGAGAAGAGGTAGACGAATTTGCTTTGCGAACCGGGCTTTAGCCGCGCTGTTTGCACCGTCACCGAAACCTTTGCGCTCTGCTTGGGGGGTAAGTAGTTGAGCTCCTTGCCGTCTGCATTCAGAACCGCGCCTGTGCATCCGCAGGTCGTATCGGTTCGGAGGGAGACAGACACAGAACCCGGATTGTAGATAACAAAATCTCGCTTGAGAACTATATGCGTTACGGGGTCTACCTCGCCGAAGTTGTATCGCGCAGAGGTTTCGGTAATGCGCTCTACTCCGTTTTTGGCGAGAACGACCAGTTTGGCGTTGGTGGGCGGTATCGGCGATGCGGGAGTTATTCCCCCCGGATTGCCATCTAACGCGCTCAGAACACGGGATAGGATGGTAGCGGCAGTCCCTTTCTGGGGCGCGTCGTCGACATGGGTGTTGGTGTACATCACCTTGTGGTCTCTATCCAGCGCAAAGACGCGGGGGCAAGGCAGAGCGTGATAAGGGAGAGTGACCTTCATCTGCTTGTCGGGCAGTAGGGTGGTCAGCCTCATGTCCAGATTCGTAGCGCTCGCGAAGGTTTGCGCCTCTTCCGTAGTTCCCTGATAGAGTACGACGGTTAGCGGAGCGGGAACGCTGGCGGATCGGAGCGCCATCTGTTTCATAACATCGCTACGCTGAATCTCGCCCCACCTCTTCGCGGTCTCCAAGCACCGCTTGCACCCGCAAAAGAAGAAGAGAACCATCGGTCTGCCCCTGTTTTCCGTCAAAGAGAAGTTCGCGCCCTCCGTGTCTTTGAGGCTGAACGGGGGCGCGGACTTGCCCTCTACGGGAATAGCGGCGGGGCGACGCTGGCAGTAGCGATTAGGTAGAGCGGCGGTTGTCTTAACGGGAGTTAGTAGGAAGATGCGGATTAGCCCTTTGTACACCCCCGCGCCGACTATCTGCCCCGCGTCGTTGATACGGTAGGCGTAGCGAAGCCGCCAACCGGAGGCGGGAGGTATGAGCGCGTTTAGGTCGTAGGGCTTGTCGCTCTCCCAAAGGCAGGCGTGCATCCTCTTTTTGGGGTCGGAGGAGGTTCCTACCATCGCCCCATGATTGTTGATGTCCCATACAGAGGAGGGTTCGTTGCCCAGGCTGTCGAGTTTTTTGAGTTTTCCGTTTCGCCAGACCGCCGCCTCAATCTCAACCTCGCTAGTATCCACCCACCCTGCAATCTCGCCTTTGTCGTTGATAGCGCGAGCATGGCTAAGATTTCCGCCGGGATAGATTCCGAGGTCGATGGTTCTGCCGTTCTTCCAGAGAATAGCGCGCCTAGCGCCTTTCGGCGAGATTTCCCCTACCCCGACTATCCAGCCCTGCGCGTTGATGGAGTGCGCCATGCTGAAACACCCTTTGCCGAGGGTTCCCAAATCCTTAACGGCTCCACTCTCCCAAAGGCAGGCGTGCGACGTTTTGTCGGGGGTTTCAGCGCCCCCGACAATCTGCCCAGAGGCGTTCATCGCCCACGCCGCCTCATCCTTGCCGCCCAGCCCGGGTAGGGTCTGAAATTTGCCGTCTTGATAGAGAAAGGCTTTACCATGAACATTGTCTTCAAGCGTCTTCGCGATTCCGACGATAGCCCCTTGCGCGTTAAATCCAGCGGGGTAGAGTAGAGGATAGCCCTCTATTTGAGAGGGAATGTACGTGGTTTTTCCGCTCTGGTAGAGATGAATGGACGCGCCCCTTCGCGAGTATAACGCCCAACTACCGACCTGCCCTGCGCTACTGAGACTCGGCGTAATGCTCTCTATCGCTCTGTTCGCGGTTCCCGCATCTTCTATGGTGTAGCGCGGCGCGGGCTTCTGTTGCGCGAACGCCGCCGCCTCTGCGCCAAGCAGTAGCCCGCACAACGCCACAAACGCTAAACGAAATGTCATCGTAAATACTCCCTCTACCAAATTCGTAATCCGTCTACAACCACCTGCGTATTGGTATATAGTACCTCAAAGTACGAGACCCGCCGTGCGCGAAGGGCGCAAGACAGGTCTCGTACTTTACGTGTTGCAGGCTATGCTTCTATCCTACGGAACCCACTTGAACAGTGTTCCTAGGTTTGCCGCGCCGCCTCCGTTAGTGGGCGTGGAGCCGTAGAAAGAGCCATCCAGCCCTTGCATTAGGCTGTTGGGATAGGCTCCGTCTGGCAGTCCGAGGAACGTATAGAGGGGTGTGAAGTTTCCCCCGTCCGTGTTCACTCGGAATATCTCGCCGACTGCGGCGGAGCCGCCGCCATACCAGTCTGCGCCATACAGTTTGCCATCCGAACCCTGCATGAGCGAGCTGGGATAGTAGCCGTCCGTACTGTTGGCGAAGCTATAGATAGTTTTGAAGTTCTTGCCATCCAATCCCATGCGGTATATCTTCCCAAGGCTGTTCGCGCCGCCCGGATAGGTTGCGCCGTAGAGCGTTCCATCCGCCGCTTGAAGAAGCCCTGTGGTTGATATTCCATCGGTAGTGGCGAAGTCGTATATCTTCTTGTAACTACCGCCATTCGCGGCTACCTTGCAAACGGTTCCGTAAGCATGAAGTCCGCCCGTCGTGGTCGTTGCGTAGACGTAGCCATCCGAGGCTAGGATTGGCGTTGCGTAGGGATTGCCTCCATCTGAACCGCTTGAGAAGCTGTGCAACATTTTGAACGACTTGGTTGTGGGCGTGAAGCGGAACATGGTTCCGTAGTTGGTTACGCCGCCCTGCGATGTGGTTCCGTAGAACAGACCGTCCGCGCCCTGAACTATCCCGTTAGGGTAGGCTCCTGTTCCCGCTACGAAATTCCAAAGCAGTTTCAACTTTCCCGCCGAAGTGAGTTGGATGATGCTCCCGCCGCCGTTCGCCCCGCCGTAAAGAGTGGTGGCGTAGAAGAAGCCGTCCGTAGCCAGTATCAGGCAGTTGGGAGAGTTATAGGCGCTCGTAAAGTTGTACAGTATGTTGTACCCGGTTCCGTCTGTCTTTATGCGATAGAACGTGCCATAGCCGTAGATGCCGCCGCCATTGGTAAGCCCATAGAGGTAGCCATCGGTAGAGTGAACGAGTTTTCCTACAGGAGAGTAGCCGTCACGGTAAGAGATAAAGTTGTAGAGAACGCTGTAGTTGGTTCCCGCCTTATCCAGCGCGAACACCGCGCCTGTATTTATCGTACCGCCAGAGGTAGAGACTCCGTACAGGCGACCGTCCGCGCCCTGCATGAGATACTCATATCCTGTCGGGTCTGTTGTGTTCTGTCCGAAGTTGGCGAGGGCGGCGTAACCGCTACCAGAGGTAGTCATCCTGAAGACCCCTCCCTGCCCATACACGCCGCCAGCGGTATTGCCTCCGTAGAGGTTGCCATCGCTTCCTTGAATAAGCGAGTAGGGAGAGTATCCGGAACCCGTGGCGAAGTTGTATATAAACTTGAAGTTCGCGCCGGTTGTCGTCAATCGGAATACCGTTCCGGCGCCGTTGCCAGAATCATAATAGGTCGTTCCGTAGAGGTTGCCATCGCTTGCTTGTAGAAGCGTGGTAGGATAGCCTCCTCCTATTGTGGTCATCGTATGAAGTACGGTGTACCCGGAGCCATCCGACTTCGTGCTAAAGACCTCTCCAAGAGCGAACTTCGCCCCCGCGTAGGTGGTTCCATAGAGTCTGCCGTCGCTACCCTGTAAGAGAGTGTTCGGGTTGCCGCCGTCGGTAACATCCCCCTTAAAGTAGCGCATTGTTTTGTAACTAGAGCCGCTGGGTTGAATGCGGAAGAGCGTACCCGCGTTGCTGGTTCCGCCATAGTAGGTAACTCCAAAGAGCATTCCTGTCGTCGCCTGTCAGAGGGCTACGGGATAACTGCCGTCTGTGCCGCCGGAAAAGGCGTACAGCATTTTGAAGTTTTTGCCTTTGGTATCTATACGGAAAATAGCGCCTACGCCATACGTGCCGCCCGTATAAGCCGTTCCATAGAGCAAGCCATCTGCGCCCAGTATTAGGCTATCGGGGTAAGAGACCGTCGAAAAATCGTAGAGTATCTGCGTAGCGCCCGCGCTATCCATTTTGAACAGTACGCCCCCGCCGCTGATACCGCCGTTTGCGGTAGTTCCGTAGAAGGTTCCATCCGCCGCCTGCACGAGTTTGGCATGAGGGGAAGAGCCGTCCGGGCGGTTCGGGAAGCTGTATATTTGACTGTATACAGAGGCGCTTGCGGGTGTTCCAACAAGAGTAGTGAGGAACGCCCCCAGCATGGCTATCCATAGGGGGAGTAGTAGAAGGCAGAGACGAGGATGACGTGACACTTGGAAACCTCCTATAAACACAGGGTGATTCGAGTTAGATGATAGTTATCAAGGCTCTTCTATCAGGAACTCGCAAGAGAGGGATGAGGCGAACAGCCAAAGCGGCGCAGGTTGCGAATATCGCTCAAATAGCGGGAAGGGTTGTATAACGGAAGTCTCAACCTGTACAGAGTAAAATTATAGAGTAAGAGACTTTTTTAATCAAGCAGACATTTGTATACACTGTGATATTTGGCAATCATTCGGGTTCGGCGTTAGCATTAAGCCCCTCGCCGACAAGTCGCGCCCCAAAGACAGCGCCTCGCAAAAAGTAAATGACCGCTCTTTATTAATAGAGAGCGGTCATCAGAACAGGGTTATCGCGTTACGGCGAACGAGAGCGTCTTATCTACGCCGTCAAGGGTCACTTTAATGCGGTTCCCTTCAACCTGCACATCCTTTACGCCCGTCGTTCCGGCGGGTACGTTTGCGATGAACAGACCGTAGCCTATGGACTGCGAACTTTGAGCCGAAATCCAGCGATAGGTAGGCTGACCAAGGAGCGTATTGAGTTGAACCGCATCTTTACGGGAATCGGGCCAGGGCGTTGTGCCGAACTCCATGCCACGCGCAAGGGCTTTGCCTAGCCAGGGCTTCGCGGCGCGGAAATGGTTCTCTTCCCAGTTTCCCACCCAGGGCCAGTCGGCGCGGGGCCAGACGTAGCCGACTAGCAGTTTGCGCTTGGTATTGATAGCGGTCACGTAGCCCCATTTTCGGCTAGGGTCTATAATGGTCGCCGTGTAGTCGCTCGATTTCGCGCTACTCAGGGGGAAAGCGCGGAGGTCAACCTGCTCGCCATTCGCGCCGGGGGCGTAGGGCCACTCAAACTCCTCGCCTTTTTTCAGCCGCATTCCTGTACTGAACTCTTTGGGGTAGACAATGCTCTTCGTTCCCGGAATATCGAAGAAGGTGGCTCCCTGCTCCACGAAAGGAGGACCAAACGAGGGGTGCTGTTGCCAACCGAAGGGACGGTCAAAGGCGGTTTTGTTCTCGACAGTCTCGGTTATCCAGAGGGCGGAGGAGTCGGGCGTCATCGCGATTTTGCGGGTCACGTTCATCTGCGCTTTAGGCAGATTGACCGAATAGGTGATAGATTTTTGGGCTTTTGCGCCCGCCGTCCAGACGAGGCAGGGCGCTTCGCCATGCACAGGAACTCCTGCGGCGGCTTCGGCTTTGGAGGGAGCGCCAAAAAAGTCTACGCAGATATTCTGTCCCAGAATGGAGGCGAGCAGGGGTCCCGCAGGGTCGGGGTACACAGGAAAAGCGTTACTCTTGCTTCGGTTCTGTGGCTCTACGCTCTGCCAAGGGGGAAGCCAGAAGGGGTTCAAGCCCTTCGCGCCGCCTGAAAGCAGGGTTACGCTGGCGATATGCCCGCCACCCGGCGCAACCAGTACGCGAACGGCGCGGTTTTCGAGCGCCCACGTTTTGCGCCCGTGATAGTCTACGACGCTCTGCGCGTATGCGTGCGCTGAGAGGAGGAGGCACAACGTCGTGAGCGCCCCTCCCAGTATGCGTTTAGAGGTCATATTATTACTCTCCATCGTACTTGTCGGAACCCTTGTCGGGTAGCGGTACAATCCAGATATTGCGATACTCCACCCTGTTTCCGTGGTCTTGGAAGATGATAACATCGGGCTGGTCGGTATCAGGTCCGTTGCCAATCCCTGTAGCGCCTTTTATCTCGTAGTTGTTCTGCACTACAAGCCCGTTATGAATTACGGACACTCGCGCCTTGCTAAATTTTCCGTCAGCGTCTTTGTGAGGGCGGCGGAAAACGATGTCGTAGGTCTGCCACTCTTTAGGAGCGCGGGAAGCGACAAGAAGGGGCGCGGACTGGTTGTAGATGGAGCCGCAGTCGCCTGTTCCGGGCGTTTTAAGACCAAAAGAGTCGAGTACCTGCACCTCATACTTACCCTGTAGTCCTATGCCGCTGTTTCCGCGGGCTTGCCCATGCGCGTTGGGAAGGAAGGGGGTTTTGAACTCGACATGGAGCTGGTAGTCGGCGAACTTCTCTTTGGTAGTGATACCGCCTCCGCCAACCACCATCGCATCCCCATCAACTTTCCACTCAGCGGGCTGAGCGGTTCCCTGTTTCACAAAGTTAGAGTGAACTTCGTCCTCTTTACCAGAGAAAAGAGTGATAGCGCCAGCCGGCGCGGGTACAGGCGCAGGGGCTTGCCCCCTCTCTTTAGAGCGATGGAGGGTGAGTGTACCGACTCCGCCGAGAATAGCCAACAGCGCCATTCCCTGCCAGATGTTACGACTAGGGTGTATTTTTTGCATTCGTGTCTCTCCTTATTTCGATAACCAATTACGCTTGGCTCTAGCGTTATCTTCTTACGCTCTCCATTTCTACCCGATTTCCCCTGAATCCTGCTCTTGTTTAGATTCTTGCAGAATCTGACAAAACAAAAGCCCTCCCCGTTATGGGGAAGGGCTTTTGTCGAT
>CAIJLM010000127.1 GCA_903821495.1 uncultured Chthonomonas sp.
CATTACTACCTGCTCATTCGTCGCTTTAGCCACAGCGTAGCGCACAAAACCAGAGCAGTCAATCGCGTCAATATCGTGGCTATCCTCGTCCAGCGACTGGGCTTTGCCCCCTAGCGAGTAGGTTACGCGCCCCTCCATGTTATGAAATACCGCTAGTAATAGCGGTATATTGATAGATACCATGCTCTTCTCCTTCTACTCAATAATCTTGTCAACCCCCGGCAGAAACGCCCGCATACGCACATAGTCCGCCAAAACCTCATTCTCTAGCGCGGCTATCTCCTCAAGGTTCTCATAGCCCAGATACCCCAGTAGTTCCCAAGCGCCGTTCGTCTCGTTCCAGTCCGCGTCTCTCGTCTGCGATTCCCGAACTGCGTCCAGTCTATCGCTCTCCGCCAAATACACAATCAGAGTCGCCTCGTCCTGCTCGCCCAACGCCGCCGCCTTGCGTAGCGCCGCCATCAGTTCCGCTAATTTGAACATAACTCCTCCTCTTTCCTTCTCAGTAGGGGCAGACCCGCGTGTCCGCCCTCTTATGGAATGTCTCCGCAATGCTCCTACTCTCCGCCAACTTTTGAGTGCCGGGCATTCGCCTCTCTCCGTTTCGGGGAGAGGTTGGAGAGGGGTCGCATTCGCCCTTCCCCTTGTGAAGGGGCAAGGGTTGGGATGGGGTGGGCGGGTCAGCGTGGAAGCCTTCCTCCATCGGCATCCGCCTCTCTCCTTGCAGGGTTGGGGGCTCATCTACCCTATCCTATACCCCTCCAGCAAACCCGAAACCCCCATCAACGCCGTCAAAACACACGCCCCCGTAGCCGCCTGCCCTCGTGCATTGCTATGCTGATTACCATCTACCACGTGACTGCCAAACGTCCCCTGAACCCAACCCGCTGTTCCCGCCAGAACCAAGTTTTTCTGATACGTGAACAGGTCGCAATACCCCGCCTTCGCCGCCCCGTAGGTCGAAACCCCATAACCTGCCGCCGCAGACTGATACGTCCGCAACGTCTGGTACGCGCTGTAGTAGGTTCCCGCGCCCGCATTATCGCCGCCCGAACTGTAGTTCAGGTAGTTCGTATTCACCACCAACACATACGAAACCCCGTTCGCCAACGCCGTATCAATCACGCTCTGAAGGTTACTCTGCGTCGTCGCGCTCGATATGCCGTTACCCGGGTCGTTCACCCCCGCATAGAAAACCAGTATCTGCGGCGTGTACCGCTGTATCCTATCCGCCGCGATAGCCAGAAGTTGCGTCGTAGTCCACCCGCTATTACCGCAGTTAATACAGTCCAGCGAATACCCCGCCGCAAGCCCCTGAATCTGTAACTGCGCCGCCCAGTACTCCTGTGGATACACTCCGTTCGTAAAAGCCAGAGTCTGCGAGTCCCCCAAACACAGAACCGTGCAGGGGCTAGGCGTTGTTTTTGCTTGTAGTATCATCCTATTTCATCCTCTGAACGATGTACATTCCCGTTCCCGCCGTGTCCGATTTCACCCGACACACTCCCGTACCTGCGCCGCTCGAACGGTTGAACTGCACAGGCTCCCCAAAGTCGTACTCCCACAGCCCGCCCGCCGCGATAGTCTGCGCCGGATAGACGTTCGAGTCGGTCTCTATCGTGACCGTCACCGCCGCTAATCCGCCCCCCGATGTCATGTTTACAAACTGAAGTTTGCGTATCCCCTTGCCGTAGGTTCCCTGCACCACGCTCTGAAACGAAGTCGTCAGCGAGAGATAGCGTCGTATTGCGCTAGGAGCGAACGGAGTCACCCCAAACCGCCCCTCCACCCCGTACCCATAAATCAGCCACTGCCTCTGCACTCCCCCCGCCAAGTCCATTGGAAAGTACAGTTTGCACTGGTGCGGTCCATCATCCTTCAGCGTAACAGGCGCAGAAACCATGTTCGCGAACATATTGCCGCCGAGCGTCCCGCTAGGTACGTCCTTCATAGTGTTATCAAGGCTGAAATACTTCCCATCCACCCAACCCGTTACCGGAAGAGGGTTGCTTCCACGAAATCTATCCCAAGCCAACGAGAGTTTCCGCCCCATAAACTGAAAATAAACAGCCGCCGACTGTGGCGACGCAATAGACCCCGCAGGAACCGTTATCAGCAAGCCGTCCATCGTTCCAAAAGGGTTCCCTTCTGTCTGAGACTGTTGACTGATAGTAGCAGTCCCCGTTATCGAAGTGTTGTACATACTGCTCATCAGCGGCTGAAAAACGAGGTCGGAATCGATAAGGCTCACCCGCTGATACCCCGCCTCCGTCTCATCCGCCATCCAGCCCCGCCCCTGTATCTCCATACTCGGAGTCAAGTTCGCCATCCTACCCTACCTCGCTTCCTGTCACGTTAAACGACACATTCGCCATGTTCGCCTGAACCCGCACCACGTCCCCCGCCCCCAACGCAAACCCCGCCATAGCCTCCGCCGGCGCAAACCCGACAGGCAGTATCATGTCGTAACAGACATACTGCTTCACATCCGTCGTCGCTCCGCCCTGCGCCACCCACACCCGCGCTTTGGCGGCGGATGCGTTCTGATTACAGAGCGTCAGTTTAGATACCACCGCCGACTTCCCGCTCGGAACCGTATAGAGGTTTGCAGGGCTGTTCGCGCTCGGCGCAACCTGCCCCAAAACTTTCAAAGTCTCCGCCATCTCCTAACTCTCCTTTCCATAACTACTCTGAATCGCTACCCGACAACCTCCCGCCATCGGCATTCGCCCTTCCCCTTACGAAGGGGCAAGGGTTGGGATGGGGTGGCTTTGAGGAGTGAGAAAGGCTTATCGCACTGACCCAGCCACCCCCTCTCTATCGCTCCCTTCACAAAGCTCATTGGGGGGTGTACGACTTTTGTATTCAAAAAAAACGAATCGCAATACAGTCAAGCCTATAGGTCAAGTCTTTCTCCCAAATCGGGAGAAGGATGTCCGCAGGATGAGGGCGGGTACAGTAAAGCCTTCCGCCATCAGCATTCGCCTCTCTCCTTGCAGGAGAGGGGTCGCGCTCACCCCAAAAACCGTCGCCAATACCCCCCCTGCGCCAACCCGTCCGTATACGCTTTCGAGGCGGGGTTCAGGCTCTCCACGGGGTCGCCATCCAGCGTAATCCTGCCCGTCATAGCGCCCCCCGAAAGCGGCAGAAAGCCGCTCCCAACCCGCTCAGTTCCCGTTGCGCCCGTCCCGCTTATGCGCGAATCCGCGCCCCCGCTAACGCTTGGAACGCTACTCCCAACTATCCGCAAAAGTTGCGCTAAGTCGGGGCGTTCGTTATTCAGCTCTATCTCAAGGTCAAACGACTCCCCAATCTGATAACGCACTCGCGACGGAAACAGCGGCTCCGGCGCGGAGGGCAGATTCACAAGCCGCACCTTCCCATCCAACGCCACGCGCCGCGTCGTCCCCATCACCCGCAGACTCGCCTGCACCGCCGGAGTCGCATGAGCGCGAAAGTAGCCCTGACAGTAGGTGTCCAGCGTCGCAATATCGCGCACAAACTCCACCGTCTCCGCCTTTTCGCGTAGCCCGTAGGTCGTTATGCTGTCCAGAGCCGCCGCCCCTATCTCGCTCTCTGAGTAGTCCGACACCGAGCGCACGGCTTCAAAGGCGCGTCCCGGATAGAAAACTCCCAGCGGAGTCAGGCTTCCCAGCGTCGTCATCACCGCATCTACAAAAACCTCGCCATCGCTATAAAAGCGAATGAACGGCTCCAATCGGTTCGTAGCGGAGGTCATCACCGCCGAAAAATCCACCCTCTGCCACCCCCCAAACGCCGAAATACCCACGCTACTCGGAGGTAGGTTCTCGCCGATAAAATTCGTGTCCGCGTACTGCCGAAACCCAAGCCGAATCAACGGCTCCGTCGAATCTGTTGTGCGAAAATAGGCGGACGCAAAGTAGGTTTTGCCCGGCGCGACCTCTATCTCCGAATCGGCGCGGGCGCATATCTCCACATAGCCCCCCGTTCCCGTGATGTTCGGCTTGAGTTTTACCGAGAACTCCCCCTCATAAACCTCCTCCCGATTCCGCCAATCCAACGTCTGAATAGCGCCGTTATAGGGCGTTCCGCTACGCCAACCACTCGCTGTCAGCCCCGCAGGAGTCAATATCGCATCGTCCAGCAATACCCCATGACCAATAGCCTTAGACCCCGTAAGCGTGAACCGCAGGACTATCTGAGTCACCGCCGAATCAGTCGGCGTAAACTCATACGTAAACTGCTGCCACACGTCGTTCGTCGGCTGAAAATTCGCGCTCGTGAACGTCTCAAGCGTGTTGGAACTACTGTCCTGCGCGTAGCCCGTAACAGTAAACGTATCGTTGTCGCCGTTCGTCACCTGACGCGCCCACACGCTCGCTCGTAGCTTCTGCGGAGAGCCTATCGAAATCGCCTCCTGCTCCATCGCCTCCAGAGTACTGCCAAAGTAGCCATGATTCCCCAACTCCAACCACGCCACGCCCGTTCGCGCAAGGTTGCTCGCGCTATCTGCCGGGTAGGCGCGGCGCACTCCCCCAAACACCCGATACCAGTTCGCCGCGCCCCCGCCTGAGCCGTCATACTCCTCAAAACCGGGACTCCTAAGCAGGTTATTCTCCGTATCGTCTAGCGACTGCGCCTCCTCAAAAGAGGCGTTCGGCGCAAGGTTTGGCGGGTCTGCATCCGCTCCTGTCACATACACGCGGTTTCTCACCTGCGTCACATCACGTGGATAGACAAATGCGGATACCTCCCTCCCAACAGAGAAGTGATACTGCGTCTCATTAGCGCGAGGGCGCATATAGAGGCGATTTTGACCGCTCTCATCCACATCAAAGCCCCATATAAACTGCCCCGGCGCGAAGTCGCACAACTGGTTGAAAGCCTCCGAAACGGTACGCCCCTTCGCAGAAAACTCTCGCAAAAGAACCCCCTGCCCCGCCACTCCCGTCGTGTCCAGAACCGCCCCCGAAAGACGCTCAGAGGTCAAGACATACTCGTTCGCAATGTCCGAAAACACCTGCCCAATATCCACCACAGAGGCGTAGGTGAAGCGCCGTCGCACAAGGTAGCCGTTCGCGCGCTCCATCAGCCCGAACAGGCTCAAACTCCACCTCTCCGGCGAATCCAACTCCTGTTGCGGCAACATCCCAAAACCCCGATAGACCAGAACGCCCTGCAAATAGAGGTCTACATACTCCGTGCCGTCGAGGTTCAAATCCGCCCAGTTCGCCTCAATTTTCAGCGTTCCATTCTGAAAACCGCCCCGCTCGCCTATCTCAAAATCCACCCCCGTCACCCAACTTTGCGGCAGACGCTTCCGCTTGCCGCTCTTATCGTAGAGTCGAACATCCAAATCGTATATCATGTCTACCGCTCCATTCACTGATAACTTTTACGAAACAGGTATGCCCTCCGCCATAGGCATTCGCCCTTCCCCTTGTGAAGGGGTAAGGGTTGGGATGGGGTGGGCGGGTCAGTGCGGAAGGCTTATC
>CAIJLM010000128.1 GCA_903821495.1 uncultured Chthonomonas sp.
AACCACTTTGCGCTCTAGTCACCCCTTCCCGCGCCGGGAAGGGGACGGGGGTTAGGTTCCCCCCGAAGGGGGGCGTGAAGTAGGGACTTAGGTTCAATTCAGAGAGGCAAGCCATGCGTATCGGACTAAAAGACATAGACGCGGAGATAGCTGCAAAGGTGGCGGAGCGTCTGCTGTCGCCGCTCAAAGACTTTCTCGGCGAAAACATCCACTGGAAGGGACTCCCGTGGAAGTTTCGCTGGCAGGCGATTTCGGAGGCTCCTACCTTTCAGCGTAAGCGCGAACCCAACTCCGATGAACGCGCCGCCTACGAGACTCGTTGTCGACGGGAAGACAGTTTCGCCTATCGAGTAGTGGCGGCGATACTGATTCCGTTCGCGTCCGCTCTGTGTCTCATCGCATTTCTGACCGGAGGGCATGAACCTAGCGGAGCGCTACTGCTTACTTCGGGGACGACATGGGCGGGTGGAACCGCGCTCGGAGTCTGGTGGGCGCAAAAAGCGCGTCCGCAGGCGCGAATCGCCTACGCCCTCAGCCTCTCCGAGATGCGCTCCGTTTTTCCGCACCTTACCTTGAACCGCGCCGAGCGTGTCTACTGCGATGCACTACTTATGATGGTTCGCACACAGACCGACAGCGGCACAGAGCGCACCTTTCAGGAGATAATGCTCCAGCTGAATACACTGTTGCAGAACTATCGCCAACTCGACCAGAAGCGGCAGAGCCTACTCCCTATTATGGGGCTACACTCCATTGTCGACCTTGAGCGAGAGTTTGGAGAGTTGGGGCGTAAACTCGACACAATCTCCGACCCCATCACGCGCAACGCAGTGCAACAGAGCCTTGAGATGTGTTCGACGCGCCTCGAAAATGCGCGTCAGATAGTACAGAACTTAGAGCGTTTGCAGGTTCAGCAGGATGCTATTGTTCAGACGCTTGCCTCCGCCCTCTCCGCAATGGCGCGTATGCAGACCGCCCCCGTTCTGCAAGCCGGAGAGACCGCGCAAGAGATAGCGCAGACGGTATCGCAGATGAACCAGCAGACTTGGGCAGTGGAGAAAGCGGTTGAAGAGGTTATGACGATTGGGATTGAGTAGGTGAAATTCACTAAGTTTTTAGAAGAAAGAGTTCAGGGTTGCGGGAATCCTCACATAACCTCACCCAACCTCTCCTTCGCAAAGGAGAGGAGTTTTTGTGGTTTGAGATTGGGAAGTTTGGCGCGTTGTTCCAAGTTTGGGGTTTTGTGCATTTTTTTCGCGTGTTTCGCGTGTTTCGCGGTTTTTACTCCCATAACCCTGAGATCTTACCTTACGTTTTGCTAATGCGGAGCCTCCTACCCTGTCACGAGCGCCCTCTCCTCTCGCACGCGGTTCGCGATAGACTCCGCCGCGCCCTCTACAAGCACGCTCTCCTTCTCCCCCTTCACGCGCCGCAATGCAAGTTCCAACGTCCCGCCGGCAAGGCCCTTCCCTATCACAACCTGAATAGGCACGCCTATCAAATCGAAGTCTTTGAACTTGACTCCGATTCGCTCATCCCGGTCATCCAAGAGAACGTCCACGCCCAACGCTTTCAGGCTCTTATAGAGCGTATCGGCGTATTCGCGTTGCGCCTCGTCCTTCGCGTTCGCCACGATGATACCTACCTCGAACGGCGCTATCGTGATGGGCCAGCGAATCCCGTTTTCGTCGTGATGCGCTTCGATAGCGCTCGCCATCGTTCGGCTCACGCCGAGACCGTAGCACCCCATAATAATGGGATGCTTTGCGCCCTGCTCATCCTGAAAGAGCGCCGACATATCCTTGCTGTACTTCGTTCCCAGTTTAAAGATATGCCCCACCTCAATACCCCGCGCATCTTGCAAAACGCCCGCGCCGCAACGAACGCAGGAGTCCCCCGCCACCGCTGTCCGAATGTCCCCCCACGCCGTCACCGCGAAGTCTACGACGGGCTGGACATCGATTCGGTGCGCGTCCGCCTCGTTCGCGCCGACTACGTAGGCGGAACCTCTCAACTCGTTGTCTACGTAGATGGGAATGTTTAGCCCAACGGGACCCGCAAAGCCTACGGGGGCGTTGGTGACTTTCTTGACCGTTTCGGCAAACCTCCGGGGAAGATCACCTTCGTTACGTTTGGCGGCAACAAGGTTGTGAAAGTGAAAGAGTCCTACGCCGGTCTTGGTGGCTCCACCGCCCCGAAACTACCGGTTCAGTGAGAGC
>CAIJLM010000129.1 GCA_903821495.1 uncultured Chthonomonas sp.
GCTACAGTGGAGAGCATTACAACGAACCCTGCCAAATATCCGGATAAAGCGCTTCAAGTCGCCGCCAGCCGGTGCCTAGAATGCCTCAAAACCAACTCACTGCGGGTTCACAATGTGCAAACCCTGCTACGCGCCTCCGACGCGCCCGAATGCGCTGACGAACTGCTTCGCCCTGCCTACCACACTGATGACACGCCCGCCAACGAACTTCTGCGCCCGGAAAGCAAGTCCGACAAAGCGTGAACCCTTTGAACTCTACGCTTCGTAGTAGCGGTTAAGAGAGAGTTGGAAGGAGAACGCAGGATTTATGCAACAGCAGTTTCAAGAGGAGGCGGTATCCGCCTCCGTCGCGCTTACCGCGCCCATAGCAAAACCCGCTCAAAGCGTGGTCACGCCTGAAAACGTTGCGCTTATCAAAGCGAAGCTGAACAACAAAGACCCGAAGGTGCAGGAAGCCGCTATCGAGACGCTAATGGAGATGGGGCAGGAGGGGATTGACCTACTCATGAAGGTGATACAGGAGGAGAGAATCCAGCGTAAGGTGCGGATTCGTAATGGAATTACTATCTATTCGAGCCTGATGTTGGCTTTTGTGCTACTGAGCGTCTTTACTCATGGACGCTTTATGAGTTTCTTTGGTAGTTTTATCTTCATTTTGACGACTGGGTTCGCCGTCTCTCAAGCGCAACAGCAGGGCGTTTTAGCGCTTGCCAAGAGTTCGGATGTTCGCGCAGTTCCTTTTCTACTGGAAGCCCTTGAATTTCCGCAACAAGAGGTTAAGATTGCGGCGCGGCAAGGGCTGATTTCTCTGCTACCTCAACTGCGAATTGAACACGCGAATATGCTTACGGAGGCGCACAGAAAACTCCTCCATAAGTGTTTACGGAATCAGGATTTCGATTTGCAGAGAGCGATATTAAAAGCCCTTGAGCAGGTGGGGGACGAGTCGTCTCTTCCTATATTACAGGAGATACTAGACCATCCAAACGCACTCTCTTATTGGAGGTTGCATGAGCCTGCCGCGCTCTGCATGGACTTCATCCATACAAACATTGAGCGGGTTCACAATGTGCAGACCCTCCTACGCGCCTCTCAATATACAGATAGGCGGGACGAACTGCTCCGCCCCGCCTATCATACTGACGATGCTCCCGCGAACGAACTACTGCGTCCTGAGAGCAAGCCTGAGTAGACCCTAGAGCGGAGTCGTATACGCGCAGGTGATACCGCCATCTACAAGGAACGTAGCACCCGTCACGAAAGAGGACTCGGAGGAAGCGAGGAACAGGGCGGCGTTCGCAATCTCCGCCGCTTCGCCAAAACGCCCCATCGGGATATGCACGAGGCGACGCTGACGACGCTCTTCTGTGTTGAGGAACTTCATCAGCAGTTCCGTTTTCAGAGGACCCGGGCAGAGCGCGTTCACGCGGATATTCTCGCGGGCGTGGATGGCGGCTAACTCCTTGCTCATGGAGAGAACCGCGCCCTTGCTACTCGTGTAGGCGAGTTGGGGAGTCGCCGCGCCCAAAATCGCTACGAACGAAGCCGTATTTATAATAGAGCCGCCCCCCGCCCTGCGTAGCGCGGGAATGCCGTACTTGCACCCCAGATACACGCCGCGCACGTTTATCGCGAAGGTCAAGTCCCACACGTCCTCTTCGGTATGCACTGCGTCGTCGTCGTCAATATGCGAAATGCCCGCGTTGTTGAAGAGGATGGTCAGTTTGCCAAAGGTAGCCTCCGCCACGCGCACCATATTCTCCGCATCCGCCGCTTTCGATACGTCCGCATGAACGTAGACGGCTTTGCCGCCTAACTCCCTCAACTCCGCAACCGTCTCTTCTCCCGCCGCGTCGTTTACATCTACAACGACAACTTTTGCGCCCTCGCGCACGAAAATTTTGGCGGTCTCTCGCCCAATACCAGAAGCCCCGCCCGTTATCAGAGCGACCTGTTCGGCTAGTCTCATTATGTCGGTCATCCTTTTCTTGAAAAATAGCGTTTGCCGAGATTTAGGTAAGAGTTCAGGGTTATGGGAGTAAAAACCGCGAAACACGCGAAACACGCGTCAAACTTCCCAATCTCAAACCACAAGAACTCCTCTCCTTTGCGAAGGAGAGGCGGGGTGAGGTTATGGTGATTCCCACAACCCTGAACTCTTACGAGAGTCAGAGTCTCTGCAATGCCCCCCATTTCTCTATTCATGCCGGAAATCCCTCCCTAGCGGCGTGAAGTTGTAGGCTCCTTTTGCGTCGCTCCTTGCGTGTTTCTGGCGTTTTACGGTCTTCGCTCTCAATAAAATATGCCACAATAGAGGTAACAGATTAAATCATTCGGAAGGAGAATTAACACGATGGCGCAGTTCAAATTGACCGATGGGCAGGTCGCTCAGTTTCACGAAGACGGGTATCTCATCATCCCCGAACTATTCAACGCGGAAGAGATGGAGGTCATGGGCAAGGTGGCTCATGCCGATGCAGACTTGGATAAACAGGCATTAGACAGGCACGATAAAGAGGGCAATACGACTCGTATATCGCTAAAGAATACCGTTGGCGAAGACATCTATAGCGCGGTGACGAGTTGCCGCCGTGTCGTGGATAGCATGGAGCGGTTGCTAGGCGATGAGGTGTACCACTACCACCACAAGATGACTATGAAAGAGCCGTTTGTCGGCGGCGCGTGGGAGTGGCATCAGGACTACGGCTACTGGTACAACAACGGTTGCCTCTACCCCGATATGGCGAGCGTAATGGTTGCCGTAGACAGGGCGAATAAGGAGAACGGCTGTCTTCAAGCGCTACGCGGTTCGCATAAGCTAGGGCGTATAGAGCATGGAGTTGTGGCTGACCAGACGGGCGCGGACTTGAGCCGCATGGAGGAGATACTGAAACGGCTGGATCTGGTGTATGTGGAGTTGGAGCCGGGCGATGCCTGCTTCTTCCACGCGAACACCCTCCACCGTTCGGATGCGAACAACAGTCCACACCCGCGTTGGACGCTCATCTCTTGCTACAATACAAAGCACAACGACCCCTATAAAACTCACCACCACCCCAACTACTCCTACCTTGAGCGGTGGGACGACTCGCGAGTGCTAGAGATTGGGCGCAAAACACTGGAAGCGTACCAAAGGGAAGGCATTGTGTAGTATTAAGCTGTGGCGTCTGTTGAGGTAAAGCCTGTAACCGCATAGAACAGCATGAGCGCCGTAATCAAACCCAAACTTGCCGCCACGTTATAGAAAGATACCGCGAACGCTACAACAAAGACGGGGAACGTTTTGTTGTACTCGTGCGTTATCTGTCTCACTTTGGCGGCATCTACGTTCGCCTTCAAGAGGCGATGGTTGTGCGAGGCGTATCGCCATAGGAGTTGGTAGCCAATCGCGATAAGCAGAACGATAAAAGCGTATACGACGGCGGCGACCTTCTCGGCGGGGCGTCCAATATGCTCCGCAAGAAGCGCGGTAGGGAACGGCTGAAAAGTGAACATCAGCAGGAGAAAGCCGTTCAGATAGAGAAACGCCCCGTCAATGCGCTTGATGTGTGTGAAGAGCCTGTGATGGTTTATCCAGCCAATCAAGACGAACACAAAACTGAGGATATAGGCGAAGAACGAGGGCCATATCTGCACGAGGGCTTTGACTAAATCGTCGGCGCTGTGCATCTCGCCTCCGTGCGGAACCTTTATTTCGAGAACCAAAAGCGTAATAGCGATGGCGAAAACGCCATCGCTAAACGCTTCAACGCGCCCTGTTTCTCGAAAACTCTCCTCTTTTGTAGCGCTCTCTTTTTGCATGATACTGTCGTCAGATGTCCGCAAGCCGCTCCTTTGAGTCTCCAAAACTTGGGAGCGAAGCCCCCGCCTTATCTAGTAGCGACAGGTAGAGGCTACACATTTTACGGTTCGGTTTGCCCAGATAGTTCAGTACGCGCCCCGTTTTGATTTTCCCGCCGCCACGCCCTACCATAATAACGGGGAGTTGGTCGTTGTTGTGGCTCCCCGTCATCATACTAGAGCAGAAGAGCATCATGCTGTTATCAAGAAGCGTTCGCTCGCCCTCCTGCACGTTGTCCATTTTACCCGCAATGTAGGCTATCTGTTTTGTGAAGAACTGATTGACCTTTAGCCAGTCGGCTCCGTCTGTGTGAGAAAGAAGGTGGTGAATCATATAGTCCACGCCCAGATTCGGGAAGCGTAACGAAGAGTGGTCGTTATTCAGTTTCAGGGTAGCGACGCGAGTTGTGTCTGTGCGGAAAGCCAGTACCAGAATATCACACATCAGCCTCATGTGTTGGTCGATGTCTTGCGGAATGCCGTCGGCGGGGCGTGGCATATCGGGGCGCGTGAGCGTAGGTCGCCAGCCCTGTAGTCTACCCGCCTTGCCCGCCCGCTCTATCTGCTGTTCTACTTCGCGCACTGAGGTCAGATACTCCTCAAGACGCTGCTTGTCCGCGCTACTTACGCGGCTCTTATAACTTGCGGCATCCTCTCGAACGGCATCCAACACGCTCTTATCGGACTTTCCAACCTCATCGCGGAAAAGGCGGTCAAAGGCTAGGGCGGGATATAGTTCGAGGGGTACAGGGGTCGTCGCAGAACTCCATGAGATGTGCGAACTGTATATCATCGAGTAGTTTTTGTGAATAGCGGCGATAGACTGCTCGGTTCCCAACACAAGGCTAGGCAGTTTTGTCTGCCCTTTGAGCCGTTGCGCGAGAACTTGGTCGCAACTTACTCCTGAGCGTATCTCTCCGTCGGGCGCGAGGTGCGCCCCCGTCAGCAGGTTGCCTGTTTGACAACTATGAATACCGCCAATGAGCGCCTCTGCGTTATACAGTCCCTGCAAAAACAGCATTTTTTCGCGGTAGGGATATAGCGGCTCAAGCACTTTACCCAACTCCATATTCGCGCCTTCGCCCTTCGCCCACCACTCTCTACTATGGAAGCCATTGCCGGAAAAGA
>CAIJLM010000130.1 GCA_903821495.1 uncultured Chthonomonas sp.
CAAAATGTTGCAATTAGGGACATTCGAGAGAGTAGCCTCTTAATCGGGGTTCCCTCCTCTGTGTCAGATTAGGGTGTACTCTAACCTGATGTCAGAAAGCAACCGATAATCCGTCAGAATAGAGTCCGTTTTGGTATTTTCTGACACTGTGAGGGGCAAGTCTAAGAGCCTAACTTGACAAAGGACTACTCAAAATGAAGAGCCAGCGAATCGGGTACGTGCGTGTAAGTAGCGAAGAACAGAACACGTCGAGGCAACTCGACGGGGTGGCGCTCGACAAGGTATTCACGGACAAGGCATCGGGAGGAACCGCGAACCGCCCCGCGCTCGAAGAACTCCTTGCCTACATTCGCGAAGGGGATACCCTCATAGTTCACAGCATGGATAGGCTTGCCCGTAACCTCGACGACTTGCGCCGCATAACGACAGGCTTAACGGGCAGGGGAGTCCGTATCGAGTTCGTCAAGGAAGGGTTGACGTTCACGGGCGACGACTCTCCGATGGCGACGCTACTCCTCTCCGTTATGGGCGCTTTCGCCGAGTTCGAGCGGGCGCTTATCCGAGAACGCCAGCGGGAGGGTATAGCCATAGCAAAGCAGAAGGGGGTATACAAGGGGCGCAAACGTTCGCTCACAGGGGAGCAGGTGGCGGAACTTGTTCGCCGCGCCGCCGATGGGGAGTCCCGGACAGCCCTCGCCAAAGAGTTCAGGATTAGCAGGGAGACGCTATACCAGTACTTGAAGCAGTAACCTCACTCTTGAGCCGCGTTCGAGTGAACTTTACCCCATACGAATCGCCTCATAGGTTCGGCTCCTCTCTATGACAGGGCTTGCAAAACTTCCAAAATCCCCGTTTCATGTGTTCTTCGCACTTATAAGCCACTTTTTGCAACGGGATTGCCTATTTTAATTGGGCGTTTAAAGATAACCTCATACTCAGCTCTTGAGCCAGAATCTGAAATTGAACCTGACGTAGCCCTACGGGCAAATATCAGCTCCCATCCATCTACGCCATACTTGTTCATGGAGGTATCGAAATCGCCATCGGGTATCGCTGTGATTTTGTATTCCCACTTAACGGGTGTTACAGCACTCATAATGTGGGCAGTTCCGAGAATCAGAACTAGCAGAAGTAACATTGCATTCGCGAAACCCATATAGTTAGGAATTTTTTGCGATGGCGGGGTAATGATTGTCGGTGCCTTTTTGTCTGAAATCATGTCTGTCCCTCCCTTTTCCTCTGGTGTCAGTTCTGACATGGGAACACGCCCCCCTACTTCTTTTGAGCGGCTATCTGCCCCAGTAGCTCGATAATGCGGGCATTCTGCACGACCTGAACGGCTTGGAGTTTTAGGGAAATCTCATTTGCTAACTGGCTTGCCTGCGCGGCGCTACGAGCATTAATAGTGTCAATCTGGTACTTCGTTACCGCTTTTATTGCGAGGGTGCTTGAGTCTCTTGCAGTTTCGCCAGCCCCTTTGAACGCTAACATCCTCTTCGATTCAATTTTCGCAAGAGTCAAGAGGCTGTCCGCCTTATCTTTATTGAGTTGCGCGACTGCTTTATCCTTCTCCGCTCCATCAGACATTGCCGAGATTGCCAATTGAGCAGACTTCTGCTTGTCAGTAAATTCGCTAAAATACGGCAACATTGAGCCTTCTAAAACTTCGGTAGACAGATCTGCAGGTTCTTGAGAATTCTGCCCCGCCCCGTACCGCGCCGCCAATAACCCGCCCCCTACAGCCAACACAATCAACAGTTTTCGCATACCAATCTCCTCTCAATGGAAGGCAATCGCCTATCTACTGACACTCAATCAGACTATTTCGCCCCCCTTGCGCCCTTCTCCTCCTGCCCATCTAAAAAAAGCGTGATGGCGCTCCGCCAATCTGGTTCAGGGAATACAAAGCGCAAATAACAGAAACAGGAACAACCGCGTTACAAGAGGGAAGTACCTTCGGCGCGTCTTGTCCCCCCCTCTCCTGCGCGTGTAGACAGTAACGAAATGAACGTTACTCGCCGCAGGAGTGTTCGCCACCCTCTCAAAATGCGCTCAGGTGTCGCCAATTTTCGCGAGATTTCGCCAAATATTCTGTTCGATTCGTTCCAGTCGAATTTATCCGCCCGCCCTCTCAAAATGCTTTCGGACTGCGCGAGATTACGCGAGATTGCGCGAGTTTCTCTTCCGCCCTCGCACCACGCGAACTTCTTCCCCTGCCCTCTCAAAATGCGCTCAGGGACGGCAACATTCGGCGCTATTCGGCAGGAATTTCTACCCGCTTCATACCATGCGAACTCCTTCGCCCCCCTCTCAAAATGCAGTGATTTGTTGTGCGATTTTGTGCGATTTTCTGCGATTTTCTTAAAATCCCGCTTTGATGCGTACCATGCTAGATAGGCTATTCTGTGTTCCTCAATCTCTGCTCTAGGCATCGAAAAACTACTCCTTAACGAGAGTCCGTCGCGTATGTCCTTTATTGCAACTTTAGCGTTCAGAGGGAGGAAGTTCGCGCCCATCGTGACAAGCGCCGCTCCTACCTCCCTCTGCCTAATTCGCATTTTGCCTCCGCTTCCTTAACGAGGTTCCGAAAACTCCGAAAACTCTTTAGACGGGCGGCTCCCCCCTCGCGATTGAGACGTTGACAAATTTGACTTTATTCTTTCGCCCACCCTCTCAAAATCCAGTGATTCGTTGGGAGTTTTTGGGCGATTTTGCTAAAATCTTGGCTCCTCCCTGTCTATCACTTTCTGAGCGTTCGCCACCCTCTCCAACAGCTCGCGCTCTTGCTCTAATAAGCCGTCGCGCCGGAGGAGGTTCGATACCCGCAGGCGCTCTATACGCCCCTCCGCCAGAGTGACGCACAGATTCAAGTCCTCCGCCGTCATCCATGCGGTTAAACGATTCGCCTCCCCTTCGCCAGCTCGTTCCGCCCGGCACTGGCTATCAGCGCCGAGAAGTCCTCCAGCCAGAAAACGGAGGCGGGTTCCTGCGGCTCGTGGTGAACGCGATTCTGGAAGGGGAGAGGGTACAAGCCCTGATTTTGAGGGCGAAGGAGATACTTCGCTTGATTTTACGATAAGTGGGGGGTATAGTAAGAGAAGAAATAGAAAAGGCGCAACTCATCAAGATTTTCCGGTCAGAAGAGTTAGCGCCTTATGCAGTAGGTTTGTGAACGATGCGGGGTATAGACAGAACAAACGAAAAATCTGTCAAGACACTTTAGTATAACATGACTTGGCTCAAAATGTGCTACTCTGAAAATTATTTTTCAGGGTGAATACAACGAGACACCGTTAAAATACTCTCCCGCCGTCGCATTCAGCCTACTATCCAACAAGCATTGACACCCTGCCAGTGGCTAAACGTTGGGCAGTTTGGAGTGTTCGGCGGAAAACTGATTTTAGGTTATGACGGATACTACTCTCTGGGGAGAGAGCCAGCCCGTCGCAATTGTCCCTACCCGCCGCTCGTTTTCCCCAAACGAGACACTCTGGACAGAAGCCCCGTGATTAGCCACACGGGGCTTCATTTTGTTTGATTATCCAGAAGGTAGAATATGATGGCTAACTTGATTGCACACCTCACCCTCTCAGCGGTTCGCGAACTCACGCCGGACGCGCTGGACTCTCTAATCTCTGACCCGCTCAGTGATACCACCGACTTCTTCGACCCCATAGCGAAGCGTTTCACCCCGCGCCGCGCTGTCTACGAAACAGAGCAGAGACGTAGGCAACTCTTCTCCCGCAAGCCCGCGGCGCCCCCAGCCCCGCCCGACCTCCCCCGAACGCGCCGCCGCGTCTCCACACAGAAGGGAGGCGTATCATCATGCAGATAGCAGAATTCCTCTCACATTTCCCTGACGCCAGAAAGTCGGGGCGCGGCTACGTCGCCCGATGCCCTGCACATGACGACCGCAAGCCAAGCCTCAGTATTTCAGAGAACACGGAGGCGGGCAGAATCCTTATTTGCTGTAATAGCGCGAAATGCTCCGCTAAAGAGATACTTGCGGCGATGGGATTAACCTTGAAAGCTCTTTACACCCGCGAGCGCGACAACGCCCGGCAGGGAGGCGCTCAGGGGCGAAGAGACGGGCTTAATCTGGTAGCCGCCTATGACTACACAGACGAAAACGGGAACTACCTCAAGACCGCCCTGCGCTACGATGTTATCGAAAAGGGCGTTAAGACGGGTAAGCAGTTCAGACAGGGCGTGAGGCAACCCGATGGGCGGTATAAGTGGGGCGTGAAGGGTATACCTAACCTGCCCTACAATCTCCCCGCAGTACTTCGAGGGATAGCGGAGGGCGCTACCGTCTATATAGTCGAAGGAGAGAAAGACGCGGACGCGCTAATAGCGCAAGGGCTTGTCGCCACCTGCAACGCGCAAGGGGCGGGGCAGTGGACGGAAGCCCACTCGGAGAAACTTGAGGGAGCGGACTCGGTTCTAATCCCGGACAACGACCCGGACGGGTACAGGCACGTCAGAGACATCGCCGCGACCTTGCAGGATAAGGCGAAACGGTTGCGCCTCCTGCCTCTCTTTCTGCCGAACGAAACCGCTAAGGGTGATTACAGCGACTGGCGCTATCAGGGCGGAACGAAAGAGAGGTTTTTGCAGTTAGTAGCCGATGCACCCGAATACGATGAAAGCGTAGATAGCCTGATAGCGCTTCGGAGCCGCGAGTTCAGCGTCGTTCATTGCGCGAACATCGAAGTCCCCAGCTCCTACTCCTCCGAAGCGTCGTGGAAGGAGAAGGGCGAAGAACTCAAGAACGGCTATCGAGCCTCTCAGAAAGCCTACGAACTCGGTATAGCCCGATGGTATAACGCAAACGTCAAGGGTATGGAGCATGGGAAAAAACTAAACGCCTTAAAGCAAATTTATGGCGAAGACGGTGTAGGGACTATTCTCAACTTTATCGGGGCGGTTAAACGTTTTGACCGTGAGGGAATTATCATTCCTCACGCCATGCCAAAAACTCAGGCGATGCAGATAGCGGCGAATCGCGTTCCCGCCGACGTTATGCGCGAGGTGGTAAGCGAGTTCAAGAGCGGAAAGATTACGACCTGCAAGCAGATAGACGCATACCTGAAAGAAAAAGGGTGCGCTCCTGAGCCTAAAAAAGTGGAGGGCGCTAAGTACCTTGAGGGCGTTGCCGGAATAACAGGGCAATTAGTCCCGCTGGCGCAGTCCATTGAGGAAAACGGGAGCGCGAACCTGCAAGCGTGGAACGAACTATACCTCTCGATGCCGCCCGAAACGCTGGAACAGGTGTTGAAGTTAGTGCGCCCCGCCGTCGCTTTAGGAGCCGCGCAGGGAGCGGAGATACAATCGAAAGCCGTCGCCTTCGTGGCGAACATCCTCACTCAGGCGACCCTCACCGGAGAGATATGTTTCCCAGACCCCGATACTATCGCCGTCGAAGATTACACGGAATCCCCTCCCGTTTTTCACGGAAACGTGGAATTTGCCGCCACAGAAGAAGCCTATCAAGCAGACGAATCGGAAGAGCGAGAACCTGCCATTTTTCATGGAAACGTGGAATTTGAAGGCGATGACACTTCACGCTCTTATAAATACGTAGGAAACGAACCCCCTTCTTACGTATCTTTTAAGGGCGTGGAATTTTCCGCCCCCAATGAAAGCGACGGACTCCCGAATATCCGTGCCGAGCAAGTTGGAGCGTTCCTGCAACGGATGACGGAGAAGTATCCTGAGCTGAATTCGGACGCTATCCTCCCGCCCCCCGCCGCGCTCGCCGTCGTGAAGGAACGCCCTCCGAATCCGCTACCGCCGTCCCTCTTTGACGATGATGAGGAGTCTCTTCCCTATGAGGAAGGCTCTCTGCCTCTCTTCGATGTCTCGCCCACAACGCGCTACCCGTCGCAGGGGGCGAGCTATGGCTTAGACTGCTTCACGCACTAAGGAGGGCTTGAACCAGTGGCACGTCCTACAAAATTCTCAGAAGAACGGGCGAAACAGATAGGGGAACGGCTTCGAGAGGGCGCGACACGGGCGGCGGCGGCTCAGTCTAGCGGGGTATCCGTCCGAACCTTCGAGAGATGGCTTAGGACGCGCCCGGACTTCGCGGGAACCGTAAGCCAGCGTGAAGCGCAAGCAGAACTTTTCTTTACGCTCATTGTGACGAACGCTGCGCGAACAAACCCGTATTACGCCCTTGAGTGGCTAAAACGGCGCAGACGGGCGGAGTGGGGCGATAGAGTGCAACCGCCCTGCCCTGTCTGCCTTGAGGCGAAACTGCAACGGCTCCTTTCGGAACTCTCCTAGTTTTGTCGCGCCCGTTTCTTCGCGTGCGTGCGCGTGCGAGAGAGGCGGTGTTATCTTCTGCCGAATAGTCGCGCCCACCATCCGCCCGACGTTGGCTTTTGCGCCCCCTCCGGCGTTTCCCGCGTGTTATCCGTCGCCTCCGCTTTGGGAGCCTCTATAGAGCGAAGCGTCTGTTCCCTTGAAAGCGCGTCTTGAAGTCGGCGGGTCTGTTCCCGCTCGTGTTCCAGCGCGGCTTGCAGGTCGTGTATTCGCGCCTTCTGTTCCTCTATGACTCGCTCTTGCGCCATCAACACCGCGCCGTGTTCCCGCCGTGTTTCAAACGCGGACACCGCCGCGTTATTTTCAGTCGCGCCGTGTTCTATGCGCCGCGTTTCCGCCGTGTTCTCCCACTTCTCAAAATGCGCCTTGAGTTCGGGTAATAAGGCGGCGCGAACGCGGACACCCCGCCGTGTTCCTGTCCGTGTTTCCGCCGTCTCCTGCCGTGTATCCGCCGCGTTCTCAGGACGGGCTAAAACACGCCTCAAAGAGCGTTCGCTAACACCGAGCCGCCGCGCCGCTTCCGCTACGCTTACCCACTCCTCCGGTTCGCTCATTTCTCGCCCTTCTGGATACCCTCAAATCGCCTACGTGACACGGATAGCCGCCTCCGGCTTCTTTGCCGTGTGATTACCCGTCTGAAATGGGGTCGCTGTTGCGTGTTCTGTCGTTCGGGGGCAGGTTCCGCCTGTTGAGGTGCGGCGGCGCGTTCAATCTCCTTCCCGCGTATGACGGCTTGCAGGTGGAGAGACAAGGCAACCTCCTTCGCCTGTTCAACGTCGTTCATAGTCAAGGCGGCGGTGATGTTCCCCGCCATCTTGCGGACAATCGCCGCGAACGCTTTACAGTCGCTCATTAGCCCCCCCCTTCCCTAACCTTCAAAGTCTGGGCTTTCGGGGTCTTCGCCCGATTCGATAGCCGTAGGAGGCGCAAGAGACGCGAGAGAGTACCTATCGGACGCGCTGGACTCCTCTTGCATCCGCTTTTGTTGCCGATACGCCGCCGCCATTGTGCAGATTTCCCCCGCAAGGTCGCGCCCCCGTGTGGTTCCCGCGTCGCTACACACGACAACCAGCCGTAACGCCTTCTTGTGTATATCAAAAAGCAGTTTGTCTACTTCCCTATCCATCTTCGCCCCTTCCTCCCTTTTTTGTGTACCAAGTTGTACCAAGTTCGCCCCGTCTTGAGGCTACGCGCCATTCTCCACCCCGTCAATCGGCAGGGTAGCCTGTTCCGCCTTCGCTTTCGGTGGTCGCCCTCTCCCACGTTTCGGAGCGGTCTCCGTCGTTTGTTCGGCTTGCGCCTTGCGGGGTCGCCCCACCGCCTTCTTTTCGATAGTCTGGACTGCTACGCCGGACGCTTCCCGCGCCGCCTGTTCCCGCTCCCTGCGGAGCCGTTGCGCTTCCCGCAGTTTCGCCTTATGCTCTTCGCTTGTGACAACGCTTTTCGCCTTCGCGCCATTGACACGCGCCGCCTCTTGCGCCGCCTCCGTTATCCTCCGAGTCATGGTGACTTGAATCGTCTTTTCCAATTTCGTTACCTCCTTATACTCTATATTATACACCTGTATCTAGGATAACGCAATACATTTTTAGATATTTCTTATAAATACTTAAAAACCCCTTGACATATACCCGAATATGGGTGTATAATAGATACATAACCAAACGCGATAAGACTTCACCCTAAAGGGAAGCCCGCAGGAGTTTTCAAAATGAACTTCATTCCTACCAACGCAACCGAAGCCCTCCGAGTAGCAAGAGCCGAAGAGAAGGC
>CAIJLM010000131.1 GCA_903821495.1 uncultured Chthonomonas sp.
ATAGCGATTCGCCCTCTGTACCGCTACCGCCCCCTAACCCCAACCCTTTCCCCCGTTCGACACGGGAGAAAGGGAGCGACTGGTTTGAGGCTAAAAGCCTGTGCGAGTGGCTTCAAGCGGGGGGGCTTGTTGCACTCATTTTCGCGCTTTTTCGCGCTTTTTCGCGGACTCATCCCAAAATGGAATCCCGTTCTCAACCGAAATGAAACACACCCAACTGATTTGAAGAGTGGATGGATTGAATCGGCTCCGTGAACCTCAAATTGCGATTTCTCCCAAGCGCAACAGTGTGCAATCTCGTGTTTCGGGAGGCGTATTGAAGCGCCTCCTGTGAAAATTCGTATGAAACGCGCACCGCCCCCCATTCTTAAACAAGAAAAGGGGGCGGAGAAGCGCGGTAGTAAGTAGATACGGCTACTACTCTTTCGGCACGGTCAGCAGTTTCTGAATTTCGGGTAGTTTCTCGTTCGCTTTCGTCACGACCACAACGCCGCTATCGATGAACTTCTTGTCAACGGGCTTCTTGCGAATGGCGTTGAGAACCACTTTCACGCCCTGGTAGCCCATCTCATAGGGGTTCTGCACGATAAGAGACTGTATCACGCCCTCATCTAGCGCGGAGACCTCTTCGGGCGAGGTGTCGTAAGCGACCAGTTTGACTTTGCCGACGAGTTTGTTCTGGCGAATATAGTTCGCCGCGCCCACGCCGTTCGGTTCGCTCGCCGCAAAAATGCCGACGATGTCGGGGTTCGCGGTGAACATATTCGTGGTTTTATCGAGAGCGTCCGCCGCCGAGTTTCCTTCCTGAGTAGAGACGAGTTTAATTCCGGGATGCTTTTTCAGCTCGTCTACAAATCCTTTTTCGCGCTCGTCGTTCGAGACGGCTCCTTTAAGGAAGAGAAGCATCGCCACTTTGCCTTTGTCGCCAATCGCTTTCGCGAGTTCCTGCGCGGCGAGTTGTCCCCCCTTCACGTTGTCGGTAGCGATATAGCATTCGGCGACATCCTCTTTCACGCCGCTGTCTACCGTGACAACCGGAATCCCTTTCGCCTTCAGCCCCTTTATGGGCGCTACCAGCGCTGTAGCGTCGGTAGCGGCAAGCACAACGCCCTGCACGTTCTTGTTCGCTTGGTCTTGAACAAGGTTGACCTGACTGGTGATGTCGTTCTCTTTATCGGGACCCTGCCAGATAATCTCGACCTTCTCCTCTCTACCCGCCGCCTTCGCGCCCGCCTCCATCCCCTTCCAGAAGGAGTGAGAGGTTCCCTTGGGGATAACGGCGATGCGGATACTCTCTGCGCCGGCTGCGGATTTCGTTTTGCCATCGCCGCCCGCCTCTTTAGGAGCCTCTTTCGGGCAACCGAAAAGGGTGGAGGCGAGGAGTAGCGAGGCGATTTTGAGTGTCTTCGAGTGCATAGTGTGTTCTCCTTCGTACAACTTAACTAGGTGGTTTTGCGATTGCGTCCGGGACCGAAACGGTCAAACAGCACGGCAAGCACGACGACAACGCCGATAATCACGCGCTGATGTTCGGGTCCTCTATCGGTGAGCGTACAGGCGTTGCGTAGCGTATAGATAAGTATGGCTCCAATGATAGTGCCGGGTATGCCGCCCTGCCCTCCAAAAAGCGAGGTTCCACCGATAACCGTAGCGGCGACGGCATCCAGTTCGTAGCCAGTTCCCGCGTCTTTCGAGGCGACGCTAGAGCGGGCGATATTCACGATAGAGGCGAACCCCGCAAGTAGCCCAGAGAGAGCGAAGACGGAGGTTATCGCCCAGCCTAGCCGCACGCCCGATAGTCGCGCCGCCTCCTTATTGCCGCCTATTGCGTAGAGCGAGCGCCCCCAAGCCGTGCGTGACAGGGCGATATGCACCAGTACCGCGGCGATAAGCATCATCACTACTGCGTAGGGAATCCCGTCTGTCTTATCGGTTCCAAAGAGTTCGGCAAACCCGAACCTACTGAAATCGGGAGGCAGATTACCTATGTTTTGCGAGTTTGAGATAATGCCCGCCACGCCCTGCGCCACCCCCATCATGCCTAGCGTGACAATAAAAGAGGGTATTTTCCCATAAGCGGTAATTATCCCTGAAACCATTCCTCCGGATAGTCCCGCCATACACGCGATAATCACTCCGACGGGGGCGGAGACGTGGTAGAGGTTGAAGGCTTGCGCGGTGACAATGCCCGCGAACGCCATCACAGAGCCTACAGAGAGGTCTATGTTGCCTGATATGATAACGGCTGTCTGCCCGCACGCCAGTATCGCAACCACCGCCGCCTGCACCGCTATCTGCTTTATGTTATTGCGGGTGGCGAAGTTCGGGGCGATAAAGGAGAGCGCGCCGCTCAGTATTATCAGAAAGAGAAGGGGCGCAAGAGTTCCTGAAAAGAGACGGACGAGCAGTTTTTTGCGCGATTTATGCGTGGAAACATCGGGTGAATTCACCTCCGACACGGCGGTAATTTCCTTCCCTCGGCTAGAATGTGTGCAAGAGTTCTTATCGTAGCAAAATTTAGGGGTTTTGTCAATTCGAGAAAGGGGATATGCGAAAAAAGAGCGAAACGGGGATTAAACCGACTTGCGATACAGTAGAGCGGATGGCTCTCTCGTAGCCAATAAATCGGCTACGAGAGAGCGCATTGAAGAGCCTACAAAATGCTCTTGCGTGTCGCTTGTTGATGATGACTCTTTCGTTTCGTTTTGATAGGTTTGATGGTCGCGACGTGTTCCGCCTCATAGTCGAGGAGTTTCAGCCAGTCTTCCACAGCATCGCCTTTGGGGAATATCTCGTTTTCGCGGTACTCCACACTCAAAGCGCGGTGCAGGTCGTCCTGAGATAGCCCCTCCACCTCTGAGTGTTTTTCGATACAGCGTTGAATCGCGAAGTCCTTCGCACGCTCCACCACCGATTTTATCAGTGCGCCGCTCAACAGGTCTTTCCAGTGGAGGGTCTCTGTTCCGCCGTTGCGGAGATAGACCTCCAAAAACGCCGTCTCGTCGGTAGCGCGAAAGAGGTCTTCCGTAATTCCATCCAGAAGAGTGTCTAGCGCGGCGCAGATGTTGCCCTTATGCTCTTTGACTAGCGCGGGGTCTAGCGGCAGGTCGTCGAGATAGATTTTGAAGATGTCTCGCGCCGACTTCTTATCGGGGCGCACAACCTTCACCTTACGGTCTATGCGCTCTGGGCGCAGAATGGCGGGGTCTATGTAGTCGGGGCGGTTCGAGGTGAGGATAACAACCACATTCTCCAAACCCACCAGACCGTCCATCTCCGCGCAGAACTGAGGCACTATCGTATTCGATATGTTCATCCATCGCCCGGACGAGCGTGTTCGCAATAGCGACTCCGCCTCATCTATAAAGATGAAGACAAGATGTCCCTCTTTCGCCTTTTCACGCGCCACCGCGAAGACCTCGCGCACCTGCCGCTCGCTCTCGCCAAGCCACATATTCAGGATTTTAGGACCGCTGATATACATGAAATGCTCTTTGACATCGCGCCCTGTCCGCTCCCGATACTCTTGCGTCACGTTATAGGCGGTAGCCTTCCCGATAAGCGTTTTGCCGCAACCGGGAGGTCCATAGAGCAGAATGCCTTTGAGGGGGCGTTTGCCGAAGCGCGTAAACAGCTCTGGGTAGAGGAGAGGCAACTCTATCGCGTCTTTAATGACCTTGATAGCCTCCTCCTGCCCTCCGATTTTGCTCCAAGGAAGTACGGGAACCTCTTCCAGATAGTACTCCTGCGTCTCTTTGGCAGCGAAGTATTCGAGGGCGACCTTAAAGTTCGGCTCTACGCGCACCTCCGCGCCCGCTTTGAGGGCGACACCCTCCAACGGCGCGCCCTGATAGATAATGCGGGACTGGGTTCCCTGCGAATCCATGGATACGCGCAGGCGAGCGCTTTCCAGAACCTCCACAATTTTGACGATGGGGCCCCCTTGCGCGTAGCCGAGGTCTCCAATCACTGCGAAGGCTTCGTTGACCTTGAGTTGCGTGCCGACTTTGAAATCGGGGTTCTCTATCGTGGGGTCTACGTTGGTTATGTACTCCTGCTCGCCAAGCGAGATACGGACGTGGTTTTTAGGCGCTTCCGGCTCAACCCACTGCCCAAAACGGCGGCGCGGCTTTTGAAGAGGCTCCTCTACCTTACCCAGAAAGACTCCGATACGGTTCGCGGGCGAGGTGAGTTTGGTATACGCATCCTCGTACTCGGCGATAACCTTTTGCGCCTCTCCCATCATGCTCTCGTCGGTCTCCAACTGGTCGCGGAGGGCGAGAAGATACCCCATGCGCGGGTCGTTCTGGGGGGTCATTCTGAGTATCTCGCTCATAATCCAGACGGCGCGCCACTGCATTTCGTCGGGGGGCGGCGTAACGTTTATGGAGTCATCGGGTTCGTCGTCGTTGTTGGGGCGGTTGCGGTCTCGGTTTCGTGGCATAACGGGCTTTTCTCCCTAAAACAGCGTTCTCTTGAAGTATAACATACCATACGCAGATTGAGTAGGGTTAGTTTCTATAGCGAGTGAGCGGACTCCTTGTCGTTAGCGGGTACTATCATTTCATACTACACAGAACCCACGAGAGAGGTCATTTTTCGCGCCCATGTTCTATCGCTCCTTAATTCGTCCCATTCTTTTTCAGCAAGACCCAGAGCAAGCCCATGAAGGGACTATCCATCTACTCGAAACGCTCACGGCTACCCAGAGCGAACTGCTTCGCCTTGCGCCCGTTCAGACTCGCGCCGCACTTCAAACGGAGGTGGCGGGGATTAAGTTTCCGAACCCGGTAGGGTTGGCGGCAGGCTTCGATAAAAACGGCAAAGCCCTTCCCTTCTGGCACACCTGCGGCTTCGGCTTCGCAGAGGTTGGCACGATAACGGCGCAACCTCAACCCGGCAACCCCAAGCCCCGAGTCTTTCGCTACCCAGAGCAGGAGGCGGTGGTCAACCGATTGGGGTTCAACAGCGAAGGGGCGGAGGTTGTGGCGGAGCGTATAGAGCGGGTGCGTCGGAGCGGCTTCCCTTTGCCAATCCCTATCGGAATCAATATCGGCAAGACCAAAATCGTCGAGGGCGAAGAGGCGGTTTTGGAGGACTACCGCGCTGGTTTTCAGCGTCTTGCACCTCTCGCCGACTTTGTGACGATAAACGTCTCCTCTCCCAATACGCCCGGACTGAGGCTGTGGCAAGAGAAGGCGAAACTCTCCGCGCTACTAGGAATGTTGGCGCAAGAGGCGAAGGGACTGCCCCAAAGCGTTCCCCTCTTCCTTAAAATCGCGCCCGACATGAATCAGGCGGATATGGATGACATGATAGAGGTTGCGCTTGAGAACGGTCTCGCGGGGCTTATCGCGACAAACACGACCATCGCCCGCGAGGGAGCCACTGCGAATATGGAGTCGCCCGGCGGTCTTAGCGGCAAGCCGCTCTGCGAGAAGTCGTTGGGCGTGTTGCGCTACCTCTATCGGCAGTCGCAGGGGCGGCTACCTATTATCGGGGTAGGGGGAATCAACAGCGCAGAGGCGGCTTACGAGCGAATTAAGGCGGGAGCCTCGCTGGTGCAGGTCTATACCGGAATGATTTATGAGGGTCCCTTCCTTCCGCGCCAAATCAACTCCGGGCTTCTGCGCCTGATGGAGCGGGATGGCGTAAAGTCCATTGCGGAGGCGGTTGGCGCGGAGAGCGGGTAAGGGGACGGGCGTTAGGCTAAAATAGGAGAGCCTGACTAGCTACGATTCCAGTACTCCTGAACTCTTACCCCTATCTGCGAACTGTCATTAAAAAGCCCCTCTCCCAAAACTGGGAGAGGGGCTTTTTTTATTCAGGCTTCTTCGAGAGAGGCGTTGTCTTTCAGGCTAGGGAGGTGGCGGGGCAGTCCCGCCTCCTGTTCCGTTACCCGTTCCGCCGCCGGTAGAGTCACCGCCGCCAACGCCTGTTCCGCCGTTTGGCGGGGAGGTTGGTTCCCACACCTCAACCGTGCCGTCCGCCCATGTAATGGTCACTTTTCCGGTGTTGTCCCACACGATTTTCGCGGGTAAGCCTGCATCGGGACCTTGAATAAGACCGCTTCCTGAGCCGTCTGCGTTGTAGGTGTACTCTTGACCGTATCCGCTGGAATCGCGGGAAACGGTATGCCCTGAGCCATCGGTGTGGAACTGCCCGTTGGTCTGATAGAAGTAGCCTCCTGCGCCCTCCGTCCTATCGCTCCAGCTACTTTCGCCGTTGGCTGACCACGAACTCCGCCCTTTGCTGTGCGTTCCATCGGGGAAGGAACTTTCATAAGCGGACTGGCTAGAGTAGTCTGCATTGATAGTTGTGTCGTAGAAGCCGTGCGCCCCGTTGAGCGTTCCCGCCGTCACCTCAAAGTCGGAGTGATAGACCTGCGGGAAGGACGAGTCCCAGAGCGGGAAGGTAGAGACGAGGTGTCCTGCGGGCTGAGTCTTCGCTTGGTCAAGGTAGAGAAGGACGCTATAACTGGTATCTGTATAGGAGATGTCTACCCAGAGCGCGAGGTAGTCGTCGAAATAGAAGTTTGTAGAGTCATCCCGCGTAACGGCGCTACGCCCCCCGCCATGACGGGCTTGCTGTCTTGCGGTAAGGCGGTGCATGAAAGCGCCGATAAAGGGGTAGTGAACCGTCTTTTGCGTGGTAGAGGCGTTTTTGCCGGGAGGCGAGACGGAGACGCCTGTCGCAATCCCGATGCCGCCGACAAAGTTGCCATGCCCCAGCAGTATTCCGAAAATGCCCGGACGCGCCGCTATCCCGCCGCCAACTCCGGTACCGCCCGGACCGCTACCGCCGCCAATGGGCGCAACCTGCGCCCCGCCTTGCGCGAGAGCGAGCTCTTGATGCCCTATTAGTGTGCGGATAGTGTTGCGAGATTGGTTGGACGGGGCGCTGAAAGCGGAGCCGCCGCTACTGCAACCCGCTATCGCCCAGAGAGCGCTTGCCGCTACGCTGGCAAGTAAAAGTGAAGTTTTCTTATGGTTCATCGCGAATGTCTCCGAATTGGGAAAACGAATCTTTTCAGAGGGGGGAGTTGTACAGGGGGACGTTTAAACAGTATACAGTATTTAGGCGTAAGACAACAAGGCAAAAAGGCGGCAGGGCGCAAAACTGAGAAATTTCCATACGCCTTCAACTCTTTAATCGCCTATTTTCGCCTTAGTATTTCCATAACCCGCTCCGCGCTCCGCAAAGCCTTCACTTCTAGTTGCGGGGCTAACGCCTGTAGGTGGCGAACGTGTTTTTCGCGCTCGGCAAGCATCGCCGCCACTCGCGTCGCTACCGCCTCCGCGTCAAAGCCTCTCCACTCCGCGCAGAAATCCTCCATGCCTAATCCCTGCATCAACGCCTGCACTTTGGGGTCGTAGGAGAGGGCGAAGGCGGGAACCCCCACCCGCGCCGCAAAGATGAGCGTGTGGAGGCGCATCGCGACCACTCCCTCAAGCCGTGCAACCAGCCCCAGAAGCGTTTCAGGAGGGTAGGCATTGCGAATCGTGAGAAAGGCGGCGGGGTTCGCGACATGGCGTAACACCGCCGCGCCAAACTCCACGTCATCGGGGACGTGCATAGGGAGTAGGACGATAGAGCGCCCTGTTTTCGTCTGAAGAGCCTCCAAAAGCGCCGAGTATGCCTTCGCACTCTCCTCTCTGTCTTGCCCCCAAGCCCGCAATGCGACTCCTAATAGCGGTCTATCGGTAGGTAGCCCCTCCTGCGCCATTAAGCCGTCTATTTGTGCGGCAGGGGCGGGGTTGAGCGCGAAGGCGGGGTCTGCGGTAATCTCAAGGTTGGGGGTGTTCACCCCTATCTCTTTGAGAAGTTCGGCGGAGGCGGGGTCTCGCACGGTGATATAGGCGCATCTATTCGCCGTCCACTGCACCAGTCTGCGGGAGAGCCAGCGATGGAGGGGCCCCATACCCTGCGCGTAGAAGACGACGGGAATATCGCGGCGCATGGCGAGGCGACAGACCCACAGATAGTAGAGTAGCGAGCGGATGCTGGTTGTGTCTTGCAGAAGGCTCCCTCCGCCTGAAAGAAGTATGTCTGTCTCCTTCAGAGTCGCCTCTAGCGTTTTGTAGCTCATGCGGTAATGGGCGGGAATGCCGTGCAGTCGGGTGGTCTCGTCAGGGTTCTGCGAGAGGGCGATAATCTGCGCCTCGTCTCCCGCCACTCGCGCAAAAGAGGCGCGAATGCCCGCCAATACCGCCTCGTCTCCCGCGTTCCCGCAGCCGTAGTAGCCCGATACGGCAATTCGATAGGTTTCGCTCATAATTGAATCCACATCTCTATTTTCAAAACGCTCTGCGTAAATAGGGAACCTTACAGGTTCGAGCGTCGTATAATTAGTAGCGCATGTCCTCCTTTTGAATAAAAAGGACTAACTATCCTACATAGATAGACCTGTACAAGCTGTTCGGCTTGTGCAGGTTTTTTTTGCTTGACCTCTCCCCCTCATGAAAACATCCTCTGCGCTTCGCGCCACTCCCTGTGGTCTCTCCGCACCGCCGCGACCATTACAGAAGCCTGTTCCCGCAAATCCGCTACGTCCCACTTTTCAAGGTGACGTAGAACATCAAGAACCGAGAACTCGCTCGCCAGATGCACATTCCCCGTCTCATAGCCCATCGCATGAAACAGTCTCTCCTCATCACGCTCTTTGGGAACCTCAGCCAGCTCTATGCGTGTGCAGTGCGGGGCGAGGCGACGCACTATCCAGCCCTGCTCCAAGTGTGCAAAAGGGTCGGGGCAGCGCACCGCTGTTTTTAGCAGAGTCTCCATTCCAGTCGGCGTTTCGGCGTTCGCGCCCCGCGCCCAACAGACCGCAGACGGAACAGACGCTTTCACTTCGCGGGCGATGTTTCCGCCCTCCCATCCCGCAATCCCCACAAAACGCGGTCTTCCCAGACTTCCCAAGCCTGCTTGACGTTGCCTAATTCTGTTCAAAGTCGCCCGCTCTGGAACCGCTTTTTTTAGAACAGCGAGCGCGTTTTCGGGAAGAGATTCTGGTGTTACCTCCCCTCCCTTTTCTAACTTCGCCCAGAAAGCGACAGGATGACGCAAATCGCCCGTCGCCGTGTCGCGTAGCCAGTCGTGCTTCTCCTCCAAAACAAACGGACGACCTCCTGTTTCAAGGGCTTTACGATACCCCTCAAGAAGGGCTTTACAGGCGGTTTCTAGGGAGATGGAGAGGCTATTCTCAGCGCGGGCGAGTTCGATACTTGTAGCGAGGCGAATGAGGTCGCTGGTATAAGGAAGCGTGTGCGCCTCGTCGAAGTCGTTAATTCCCCAAACGAGTCTCCCCTCCGCGTCGCGCCACGTTCCGAAGTTTTCGACATGAAGGTCGCCTACCGCGCAGACGGCGGGAGCCTCGAAAATCTGAGGGTAGAGTTCGGGGAGGCGCTCCGCCCATCGGTAGAAAGTAGCGCGTAAAAAAGGAAAGGTTGCGCTCGCCATCGCCCTATGCTTCGCCTTGAGGTCGGTTTCATTCACCGCTATCTGTTGGCGTAACCAGCTTTCGTAACCCTCAGTAGCGTCGATAATGCCCAAGAGGTAGCCCCCTAAATTTTTGCGATAAAGTGTAGGTAGAGGTAGATGAGCGGAGTCACGAAGAGAAAACTATCGAATCTATCCAGTATCCCGCCGTGACCGGGCATAATACCGCCAAAGTCTTTGATGGTGAGTTCGCGCTTTAGAGCCGACTCGAACAGGTCTCCGAGGGGCCCGAATATCCCCGCAATCAGCCCGACTACCGCGCCATGCTTGAGAGAGACCCCAATCCCTTGGGCGCACAGTAGCCCCACAATCATCGCGCCGATAAAGCCTCCCAAAAAGCCCTCCCATGTTTTGGCGGGGGAGACGGCGGGCGCGAGGGGCGTTTTCCCGAACCATTTGCCAATGAAGTAGGCGAAAGTATCTGTCGACCAGACGCTTGCGGCGGTAAAGAGCATCAGCCACGCCCCCTTGTCGAACTCAGGAAAAGGGCGCAGGGTTAAGGGACCGGGGATACCGCGCAGGAGGATAAAACTGCTGAACAGCATCCCTATGTAAGCCATTCCCACAATCCCGAAACTGTTTTTCAAGCGCCCAAGAACGCCTTGTGAGCGAAAAGCCCTGCGAAGCCGAAACGCCAGAGCCAACACTAGAAGCCCTAATAGGAGGGAGAACTGCTCTGTTCGCTCGACTTGCTTGACCTGAATCGAACTGTAGACCAGCATAGGGAAGAGAAGCCCCGTTCCTGCGACGAGGGCGTTGATAGTTTTATGGGAGGAGGAGGCGCGGGAATCGGCATCGGAAGCGGGGGGAGCGTCCGACTTATTTGCGGTGTAGGCGCGATTAAACTCCCGTATCGCGAGTCCCGTCAGTACGGTCACTCCGAGGAGGGTCGGAAGTTGACCGCAAAAGATAACGGCGAGAAACACGCCCATGCCAATAAGCCCGCTGATAATGCGCGTAACCATGCTACTCCTGCGCGTCTTCTGAGATGTGAGCCAGCCGCTCTCGCACGGGGCGAAGAATAAGACAGCCCGCTCCTAAATAGACAATCACCAAACATAATACTACCCTATAACCGAACCCTGAACCATACGAAGCGACTGCCGATTTCAAAGCGCCTTCGTTAAAGAGATAGGCGACAGCGCCGCCGACGATAGGCGCGATGACCTGCGGAATGGTGAAAGCCGCGTGCCAGATGCCCATAAACTTCGCTTCGTCGTAGTCGGGAAGCAGGTTCGTCGCCAAAGCCCAGTCCACCGCCTGAAACGCCCCGTATCCCGCGCCAAAGATAAACGCCATTCCTAAGGCGAACGAGATGTTGCTCGTGACGAGAAAGCCGAAAATCGCCGCGCCAGTAAGGGTCGCGGCTATGTAGACTATCTTCTTCTTCGATATTCTGTCCGCGTAGATACCTGCCGGAAAGTTGCCAAGAAGCCCTGAGACGGTGGCTATCGCCATAATTTTAAGCACTGTCTGCGCGGGGTTGGGGGCGCGGAGAGTATCGCTGGTGTAGTAGAGTAGAAACTCGGTGGCGGTGTAGAAGCCCATGTTGATAACGAAGCGGGAGGCGATGAGCCAGAAGAAATCGGGATGCTCACGCGGGTTCACCTGAAAAGAGTACTTCATCGCCTGCCACGTCGACATTCGAGGCGATGGGTTCTCCGCCGCAGACTCCTCGTGAACCGTGAAGACGGTAAAGAGCATGGCGACGACGAAGCCGATGGAGAGCGTCCAGCAGATAGTCAGAATACCGTTTGGCTGTTGCACCAGAAGACCGCAAAGCAGAAGACCGCCGAGTTGCCCTATCAGGCTTCCCATGCCCATATAGGCGGAGGCGGCTCCCTGATTCTCCTTCTTCACGAGGTCGGGGACGAACGCCTGATAGGGGGCGGTTCCAATGTTCGTCCAGAACTGAATGAGGCAGAAATCGAACATAAGAAGCGGCAATAGGCTCAGGCTTGGCGTGGTGGTTCCAATCTTTCCTAACCAGAGCAGGGCGGGAACGGTCATCACGCTACCGACGATGATGTAGGGGCGTCGCCGCCCCATTTTCCAGCGCGACCTATCGCTAATCGTGCCGATAACAAGCCCGACGACGGTGGATACTAGGGCTCCTAGCCCAAGCGTCCAACCCAGAAAGATGTCTTTCTTATCGGGCGAAATTTGCGCGACAATGTGCTGAATCACAATGGAAATCATCCCGCCCCAGAGGAGCGAGAGCGCGAACCAGTAGACGCTAAGGCGTAGGTAGAAGCCGGGGTTTTGCGGCGGGTAGTAACGCTCTGGCGGTGTTGTCACGAGAACTCCTCTCCCTCAACGGGTCTTTTTAGCGATGCCTCCCTTTCGGCGAAATGCTTCAGGGCGATTTTGTAGTCCTCAATGGTGTCAATATCGTAGGCGAGTTCGGGATGCGCGTCCATCACCGCGTACCCTGAGCAACCTATCGCCTTCTGGCAACGCGCCTCTATATGCCGCACAGCGAGTTGTTTGGTAAGGAGGCGCAGTATCGTCCCCACTCCTACCGTCCGCGCCATTGCGAGGATGTTTTTACGCGCTTCAAAGAGTTGCTCTATCTGAGGGCGGGCGCGGAACAGAGCCTCCGGCGATATTTGAAACACGCACCCGATAGTCACCTGCCCCTCTTTGAGAGAGACGTACTCGCTGACGGTATTGGGGAAATGCGTGTCGAAAACCTCGCCGCGTACTACCGGTACGCCGATATGCGCTTCGTCTCTGCAAGCGTTCAGAAAATGGGCGACCGCCTGCGGCGTGAGAAAAGGTAAATCTGTGGTGGCTATTACGACTCTATCCGCGGGGTTTGGTTGGGCGCGTAGCCACTCCAACCCTCGAAAGATGTTTTCAGGACCCGAACCGCCTTCGCGAACTACGCCCTCTACCTCATACTCTCTCGCCTGTTCCAAAACGTCATCGCCCCCGATAACGGTCACTCTGTTCACCCCGTCAATACTGTGAAAGGTTTCCAGAGTTCGCTGTAGAATCGTTCTCTCCCCCCACCGAATGAGGGCTTTGGTCTCCACGCCCGCTAACTCCGCGAATTCGCCAGAGATACGCCCGCCCGCAGGCAGAATCACGTCCACCCTGCGCTTGAGGGAGGCTTTTGCGCCTGTATGAGGTTGTTTGGCGTGAGGTGGGGGCATATCTCCTCCTGATTCGGTATGGAGTGCGAAAACTCCTCTTTATAAGTCCGCTACGTATAGCGAAAGCATTCGGTTTTCGATAGGTTGGCTCTACCTGCTCTTAATACGTGTTTTAAGTTGGCTCTATAAAGATGGGGCGTTCGCTGTCCAACTATAGAGTAGTTTGTTAGGCTTCTTGCCTCTTGAAGGCGTTCGCGAGTATACTTTTTAAGGAAATGAGGAGGGTGAATTGATGAAATTTCCCAACATGAAAAGACCTGTTTTGGCGTTGGCGCTGGGCTTGAGCGTGGGAGTGAGCCGTCTGCCGGCGCAGGCGCAGGGGCGCGTCTACGGCGATATCTATGTTCCCGATAGTAGTGTCGAGCGACCTAGAGACATAGGTTCGCGCTTCCATACAAACCATCTAATAATGGTGCAACCTAGAGGCGGGTTGGGTCCCTCAGGGGGTATGACCCCCGCGCAGATTCGCTCGTTCTACAGTATTCCCTCTACGGGCGGACACGACGTTATCGCGATTGTGGGGGCTTACGACTACCCGAACGCGCTTGCGGACTTCAACACCTTCGCCACAAAGTTCGGACTACCGACGGAGACCTCAAAGACCGTAACCGCAACCACGAATAAGGTGTTTCAGGTCATCTATCAGAACGGAAAAAAACCTACAGGGAACGTCGGCTGGGCGCAGGAGTCGGCGCTGGACATCGAATGGGCGCACGCTATGGCTCCTAAAGCCAAAATCGTTCTGCTTGAGGCTCAGTCTAGCGGGCTTGCCGACCTCTTAGCCACTGTCGACTTAGCGGTGAAACAGACAGGCGTAAAGCAGGTATCTATGAGTTGGGGCAGTAGCGAATTCTCTAGCGAAGCCAGTTACGACTTTCACTTTAACATTAACGGTCCCGTCTTCTTCTCCTCCTCTGGCGATGTAGGAGGCATAACCTCCTTTCCGTCTACTTCGTCTTATGTGGTGGCGGTAGGCGGAACCAGCGTCGCTACAAACTCCACAGGCGCTTTCCTGAGCGAAACGGGTTGGAGCGGCTCTGGCGGCGGAGTGAGCGCTTACGAAACCAGACCCTCTTGGCAGAGCGGTATCGCCAACACAGGAGCCAAACGGAGCGTGCCGGACATCTCTTCTGACGCGAACCCAAGCACGGGCGTACAGGTGTACGGACCCGGTAGCAACGGTGTTTCGGGGTGGTTAGTGTTCGGCGGAACCAGCGTCTCTTCCCCCTGCATAGCGGGCATGGTCAACGTAGGAGGCGCGACTTACACCAATACAACCCAACTCCTGACCAAGATATACAGTAAACTCGGCGCGACGAGTTTACGAGATATTACCGTTGGCAATAGCGGGTTCTCTTGCCTAACAGGATGGGACTTCGTAACGGGAGTCGGCGCGCCAGTTGGAACGACAGGCTTCTAGCCTTCTCTTCAAAGTGGTTGGGGGCTACGCTAAAATAGGGTAGCCCTCTTTTTGTCTGCGCTATCTCCTTTCGGGCAGGAGTGAACGGAGGGTTTGCCGAAACCTTCTTCTAGAAACTCCTACGCTGAAAGAGAGAGACAGCATGACCTCCGCCCTCGACCTGATTCGCGACCTTATCGCCATACTTGCGCCTCCCGGACAGGAGACAGCCCTCTGCGACTGGCTCCAACAACGCCTCGCTCTTATGGGCTATCCCAGCGAACGAGACAGCAAGGGCAACGTCCTTGTCACGCTAGATGGCGGAGGCGACGCTCCCTCGATACTCGTAACCGCCCACCTAGACGAGATAGCCCTGATGATTACGAAAATTGAGAGCGATGGCAGAATCCGAGTCGCCGAGTTGGGCGGGGTCTACACGTGGAAGTGGGGCGAGGCTCCTGTTGATATTCTCGCTCCCGGCGGGGCTATTCCGGCAGTTCTCTCCTACGGCTCTATTCATACCAATTCGGAGGAGAGCGTGGTAGAGTATGCGCGTCACAATCCTCTACCCTTCAAGAAAGCCTACCTTTTTACGGGTAAGAGTCGGGAGGAGTTGAGCGCGTTGGGCGTGCGCCCCGGTCTGCGCGTCACGCTAGGGGCTTCGCGGCGCGTGGTCATGGAGTTCGGAGAGTTTATCGCCTCCTACTTTCTGGATGACCGCGCCGACATTGCGGTTTGGCTGATGGCTCTGGAAAAAATGAAGGCGGAAGGATACTCCTATCCGGGCAAAATCGTGTTCTGCGCCTCCGCTTCGGAGGAGGTGGGCGGCGAGGGCGCGCGGTTCGCCCTGACTCGCTTTCCCGCCGACATCTGCGTGGCGCTAGAGATTGGACCCAAGACCCCCGAAGCGGACTTTCCTATCGACGCGAATCCGGTGATATGGGTGCGCGACGGCTACGCTTCGATGGAGGCTAAGGACGGGCGAATACTGGAGGAGGTCTGCGCGGAGGAGGGGGTAACTCCGCACTGGCAGTACCTCTCAAGGGGCGGTAGCGACGCTTCCTGCAGTTCGGCGCTGGGCTTAACGGCGCGTCCTGTTACACTGGCGTTTCCTGTGGATAACTCGCACGGCTACGAGATAATGCACAGAGACGCGCCCGACGAGCTACTAAGACTGTTTCTCGCCTATCTGCGCGGCGCAGCGAGAGGGTAGAGGTTCACCCTTTTGGGAATCTACCGCGAAACGTCCCCCAAAATGATCTCTCTCCAAAACCCCATGATGGCGATGCAACCTAACCCCCGCCCCCTTCCCGCTTCGGGAAGGGGCGCTAAATCGCACTGTTATCGCGCTTTTTATAGGCTTGCCAGAAGGACAGAGAGAGGTTAAAAGGAGGCGAGACAGATACTTTTCCAAAATCAGACGCACCCCGACTTTTGGCAGAGAATGAATTTATCGCCCTAGTAATTGTACTTATTTTAGCTCGTAACGCTTTTCACCTCGAAATTTAACACCTGCGTCACGCTCGCCCCTCATAATGCTCTCTGTAAGTCTCGCACGATTAGAACGAATATTAGGCGTGGATTTTCAAATTAAAATGAGGAAACCAAAATGAACAGAATAAGTTTGTGGATTATACTGATATGTGGCTTTACAGCCGCCTCTATCGGGAGCGCCTACGCTGGCGGGTTTAGCAAGTACACTCTTACGGTGAAGAACGGGAGCGGCGGCGGCAGTTACGCGGCGGGCGCAGTCGTCAATATCACGGCGAACGCGGCTCCCGCGGGGCAACAGTTCTTAGATTGGGCGGGCGCGACAGTAGCGGACGCATACGCCTCCTCAACCGCTCTCACCATGCCCGCCGCAAATACGACGGTCTCGGCGCACTATACGCCGGTAGCGGTCAACATTCCCTTCCCCGTCTCCACGCACCCGCGACTCTGGGTGACTCAGAAAGACCTGCCCAAACTCAGAGGCTGGGCGACCAGCGCTAACCCTGTCTACAAGAAGGGGATGCTTCCCCTCATCACGCAGGCGGTGAACATCTACAAAACCCAGTTCTTCCCCGGAGGCTCCCCGAATCCCAACTATCCCGACCCCGGGGATGTGCAGGGCTATCAGGGCTACCTCACCGAAAACTACGGAGTGGTTCTCGCGTTCAACTCGCTGATTGACCCTGTGTTGGCTAACCGCATTAAATACGCGCAGTACGCCCGTAACATCTTGATGGTCGCTATGAATCAGGCGGCGCTAGGACATAAGGCGAACGCTCCGTTCCGAGACCCCGCCTTCGCTATCTACAATAGGGCGAACGGCGGAAGCGAACAGTGGCCCCTAATCGTGGACTGGATTTACAACGCCGTAGACGCGCAGAACAACCCCATTCTGACAGCGGCGGACAAACTGACTATCCGCAATGTGTTTATGATGTGGGCGAACGACTGTCTCAACGCCTCCACTACAGGCGGCGACCATCCCGCCCCGATTGGCGTGATGAATAGCCACAAACTCCTACCGGGCGGCAAGCCCTACCGCATGGCTTCCAACAACTACTACGAAGGTCATGCGCGTCTCCTAACAATGATGCCCCTTGCGGTTGACCCCGCAGATGACCCTGTTCTGAACGTACACGCTCCCGCTTCCAATGTCGGGAACTCGCTTCGCAGCTACATTCTGAACGCGAACGGCGCATGGCTCTATCAAGAGTTTGCGATGATGGGCGAACCGAGCGATATCGCCGCCGCTTATGGCTTGCAGAACAGCGCAGGATACGGGCTTGCCAGCGGCGGTCTTCCGCCGGAGGGTATGCTCTATGGTCACTCGTTCGGCTTTGTTCTAGGGCAACTGCTGGCGCTACAGACTGCGGGATTCAATAATGCCGCTTACGCAGGTCCTCAAATCGCTCTCATTGGCTCTCCCGTCTGGGATAGATATGTTACAGGGATGCTGACCTCCATCACTCCTACGGCGAAAGTAGACCCGAATCAGTCGTGGCTGGGGCCCGTCTACCAGTACGGCAGTTACGGAGACCTTCTACGCTTGTGGGTGACGCCCGACTGTATGCAGCCTTTCGCGCTAATCACGCTTCTCGACGAACAGAACGGCAAGACAAGCAACCAGAACGCGGCGCGTTGGTGGTGCATCCATGCGCTTGAAGGCGGCTCGAACGCGCTCATGACTCGTATTAACCAACCCTATAGCTGGAGTCCTACCAACTCCATCCTCTACTATATGTTGCTCGACCCTGCGGCTCCCGTCACTGTAGACCCGCGCCCGTCTCTCCCGACTACGTTCTACGACGCTCCCGCCGGGCGTATTGTATCGCATAACAACTGGACAGCCAACGGAACGATGTTCGACTTTCGCGGTAGCTGGCACACTATCAACCATCAAGTAGCCGACTGCGGTCAGTTCGAGATATATCGTAAGGGCGAGTGGCTCGCCAAAGAGATGAGCAACTACGACAACAACGGACTCGGTATGACTTCGCCTTACCACAACACCCTGTCGCTTCAAAACACCTGCCCGAATGGAAAGCCAACCGACCTACAGTGGTACGAGGAGGGCGAGTGGGCGAACGGCAGTCAGTGGATGCTTGGCTTGGGGCAGGGCGACCCTGTGACCAAGATGAGCGAAGGGGCGAACTATCTCTACGCCAATACCAATATGACCGCGCTGTACAACCGTCCGAACCAGTGGACGCCGGCTAATAGCTCTGTCGACATTAAGCAAGCGACTCGCTCTATCGTGTGGCTAAAAAACGACTATACGGTTATCTACGATAGGGCTACCTCAGCGAGCGCAGGACTGTTTAAGAGATTCAACATCAATCTCATAAACAGCCCGAATATCCAAGGGAACGTAGCGACAGAGACATTGGCTAGCGGTCAGAAACTGTTTATACAGACTCTGCTACCTGCAAACCCGACGATAACCTTCGCAAATACGGCGGGAGGCTTGAACCCTATCGCCGCCATGGAGCCGACGCGGTTCACTATGACGGTGGAGGACATTGCGAAGCCGATAGATACGCGCTTCCTTCATGTGTTGCAGGGCGCAAACTCTGGCGCGGCGATGGTTCCGGCGATTCACCTGTCTAGCGCGGCGGGTACGAAGTTCGACGGAGCCGCGTTTGGAAACGCCGCAGTCTTCTTCCCCCATAACGGGAACGGCGCGTTCGTTACAACGACTTTCGCCGTTCCTATCGGCGTACACAACATCGTGGTGACGGGCTTGGCGGCGAACGCTGGTTATTCAGTCGCCGTATCTCAAGGAGTCAATAACGTCCTCATCGTCATTACGCCGAACGGCGCGACAACGACGGCGGACAGCGCGGGCATCCTCGTTCATAGTTTCTAAAACGAAGAGGTAACGATAGGGCGAGAGCGCTGACTCTCGCCCTATCGCTACTGGATAAGTTGGCAAGAGTCGCTCTTTTAAGAATTAACCGCGAAATACGCGCAAAATCTTCTCCGCCCTCGCAATATCTCCACTTTTTTCGATGTAACGCTTTTCGTCCCCCTGTGTAACGCCTACGTCACGCCCCCCGCCTATAATCCTTACTATAAGCCTCGCATTAGGCGAGAATCAAAATGTTGAGCTAAGTTGTATCAAAAGGAAACCAAAATGAACAAAATACGGTTGTTGACTCTGCTGATTTGCGGTTTTGCACTCTCTGTGATTGGGAGTGTTCAGGCGCAGACCATTAAAATGTCTCCCAAAACCCCCACCGTCGCTTTAGGAAAGACGGTGCAGTTTTCCGCGGCAGTGACGGGACTCTCCAATACCGATGTAACATGGTACTCAGGCGGCGTAGCCGGCGGCAACTCCACAGCGGGAACCATAGACCCCACCGGACTCTACACCGCGCCTACTACCATGCCGGGGCAAAACCCCGTAACCATAAGAGTGAGAAGCAAGGCGCTTACGTCCCTCTCCACGAGTACCTATCTGAACCTACTGGATATTGGACCTTCTATAACGTCGGTAACTCCCAACCCGCTCTCTCCTGGGACTGTCGCCGTCACCATCAAGGGGGGCGTGTTTAAGCAGTACGCGGTTATGTTTATTAGCTACGGCGCGAACCAACTGATTCAGATGTCTACCGACACCGTGACGAGCGATACCATCACCGCGACAGGCTATCTGGGAGCCGCCTCAACAGCGACTTTCTGCGTCAAGAATCCCGGTTCAGACTATAGCAACTCCATCACCGTTCCTGTTACTGGAAGCAGTGGCGGCGAGAAACATACGCTTGCAGTTGTAAACGGAAACGGCGGCGGAAGTTACGCTACGGGCGCGGTGGTCAATATCACCGCGAACGCGCCTCCCTCCGGACAGTCTTTTGTGAACTGGACGGGCGCGGCGGTAGCGAACGCCAACGCCTCCACTACCACCATTACAATGCCTTCGTCCAACACTACCGTCACCGCCAACTATACCGGCGGAGCCGCAGGTCAGTACACCCTGACCGTTGTAGGCGGCATCGGCGGCGGAAGTTATGCGCCGGGCGCGGTTGTCAATATCACGGCGAACGCGGCTCCTATCGGTCAGCAGTTTGTGAACTGGACAGGAGGAGCCGTTGCGAATGCGAACGCGGCTTCCACCACGATAACCATGCCCTCCGCGAACACGACGCTCACCGCGAACTACGCGGGGGTGGCGGTCAACATTCCGTTTCCGGTAACGACTCATCCGCGCCTCTGGATTACGCCCGCCGACCTACCCAGACTACAAGGCTGGGCGACAGCGAGTAACCCCGTCTACCAGAATGGGCTGTTACCGCTTCTGAATCAGGCGGTCAACATCTACAATACGCAGTTCTTTCCCGGCGGTTCGGCGAATGCGAACTGGCCCGACCCTGGCGACACGCAGGGCTATCAGGGCTACCTCACCGAGCAGTACGCGTTCGTTCTCGCGTTCCACTCGCTGATTAACCCTAACGCGACCAACCGCGCTACCTACGCAAAAATGGCGCGTAACATCCTCATGGTCGCTATGAATCAGGCGGCTCTAGGGCATCTTTCTGGCGCTCCTTTCCGCGACCCGCTGTTCGCCGTCTACAACAGGGCGAACGAAGACGGAGAGAAGTGGGGGCTTATCGTAGACTGGATCTACAACGCCGTAGACGCGCAGAACAACCCTATTCTGACAGCGGCGGACAAACTGACCATCCGCAACGTGTTTCTCATCTGGGCGAACGACTGTATCAACGCCTACACCACAGGCGGCGACCATCCCGCCCCGATTGGCGTGATGAATAGCCCGCAACTCCTGCCCGGCGGCAAGCCCTACCGCATGGCTTCCAACAACTACTACCTCGGTCATGCGCGTCTCTTGACGATGATGGCTCTCTCTATGGATCCCGCCGACGACCCGCTTGTTAATTCGGCGCTTCCCGCTTCGCAACTCGGCAACACGCTACGGAGTTACATTCTGAACGCGAACGGCGCATGGCTCTACCAAGAGTACGCGATGATGGGCGAACCGAGCGATATCGCCGCCGCTTATGGCTTGCAGAACAGCGCAGGCTTAGGGTTAGCAAACGGCGGTCTTCCGCCGGAGGGTATGCTCTACGGACACTCGTTCGGCTTTGTTCTAGGGCAACTGCTGGCGCTACAGACTGCGGGATTCAACAATCCCGCCTACGCAGGTCCTCAAATCGCTCTGATTGGCTCTCCCATCTGGGATAGGCACATCAACGGTATGCTGGCTGAAATCGAGCCTAAGCCCTACATAGACCCGAATCAGTCCTATCTGGGACCCGTCTATCGCTTCGCCGGTTGGGGGGATATGCTTCGACTCTGGATAACCCCGGACAGCGTACAGCCCTTCGCGCTGAAGGTCTTGCTCGACCAACAGAACGGTAAGACAGGGAGCGAGAACGCCGCACGTTGGTGGGCTACGAATGCGCTTGAGGGAGGCGTGAACGCCTTCTATAGCAGGATTACACAGCCTTGGAGTTGGGGAGTCGCCAACTCGATATTCTACTACCTGCTGTTCGACCCTGCGGCTCCTGTCGCCACCGACCCGCGTCCCTCCTTGCCCAATGTCTTCACCGACCAGACGCAGGGGCGTGTTATCGCGCATACCGACTGGACGACGAACGCCACCGTGTTCGGATATCGCGGTAGCTGGCTCGGCATTAACCACATGACCGCCGACTGCGGGCAGTTTTCGCTCTACCGCAAGGGCGAATACCTCACCAAGCAGATGAGCAACTACGACAACAACGCGTTTGGCATGACCACCCGCTACCAAAACAGTTTAGGGCTACAAAACACCTGCCCTAACGGAACGCCGACAAACCTTCAGTGGTACGAGGCGGGCGAGTGGGCGAACGGCAGTCAGTGGATGCTAGGCTTCGCGCAGGGCGACCCTGTCACGACGACCAGTTCCGGCGCGAACTACGTCTACGCGAATACCGACATGACCAAACTGTACAACCGTCCGAACCAGTGGACTCCTGCGGATAGCGCGGTCAACATTACGCAAGCGACTCGCTCCATCCTCTGGCTGAACAACGACTACATGGTGGTCTACGATAGAGCGACCTCGTTGAATACAGGTCTGTTCAAAAGGTTCAACCTCAACCTCGTGAACAGCCCGAACATTCAAGGGAATGTAATGACAGAGACCATGGCGAGCGGTCAACAGCTGTTTATGCAGACCCTGCTTCCCGCGAATCCGACGATAACCTCGGCGTTCACCGCAGGAGGGCTGAATCCTATCGCCAACATGGAGCCGACCCGCTTCACGATGGCGGTGGAAGACATTACAAAACCCGCCGACACGCGCTTCCTCCACGTACTACAGGGTGCGGACGCTGGAGCGGCGATGGTTGCCGCAACCTACCTGACCAGCATTCAAGGGACGCAGTTCGATGGAGCCGCCTTCGGGAACTCCGCCGTCTTCTTCCCGACGAGCGCGACGAGCGTATTCGCTACGACGACCTTCTCGGTTCCGATGAGCGTGCATAATCTCGTTGTGACGGGCTTGGGGGCGAACGCTTCCTTCACCGTCAGCGTAGCGCCCGGCATAAACGGCTCGCTTATCACGGTCACGCCGAACGGCGCGGGGGCTACTACCGATAGCGCGGGAGTTCTCTCCTTCAACTTCTAGAAACGAAGAAGAGGCATCGTCTTAGCGCACAGAACAAGGGGCGGCTTCCTTTAGGAAGCCGCCCCAATCTACTCTCTTCGGGCATCCCTCTCCCAATTCTGGGAGAAG